>CAKSGI010000246.1 GCA_934454005.1 uncultured Eubacteriales bacterium
TTATTACAAATAGAGTTATTAGAACAATATCTTCGTCAGGAATTTCTAATAAAGTAAATTATGATACTTATGGGAACCCGATAAGAGTAAAAATATCCAAGGATTATTCGAAAATTATTGATACAGGATATTACAAAATAAGGCAGAAGGGTACTTACAATTATTTAAAAATTGAAAATAATACTTTGACATTAAAATATGACTATTGTAATAATACTACTTTCAAAGTGATAGCTAATAATAATATATATAATATAAGTGATGCAATAAACGAGGACAAATATGTTACAGAAGTATCAAATATGGTTGTATTACATTCAATGGGAAATAAAGATTTAAAGTTCGAAAAATGCAGCGATTCTAGTTATAATATTTATTGTGAAGATAATAATCAAAACAAAAAATATTTAAAATGGGTTGGTGATCATTTTGAATTTGTAGACGATTATTCTGATATTGTTGAAAATAATTTGTATGAATATTATCTGGAAAATACAAAACAATTATTTATTGAAAATGAGGCTGAATATGGTCCTGATGGTAGGTTTATGATAAAGCAAAAAGATTCACTTTTACATGAAACCATATATCAATATAATAATCTGAATGGCTTATTGACTAAAATTACTAACTCAAATGGTACTGAAATTAATTACTATTATAATGACAAAGATAGACTAATTAGAATTAGTAAGGGAAATAGAGATATTGAATATAATTACAATAATACTTTGTTGTCTGAAATTAAACAAGGAAATAAAGTCTTTAGTTTTCATTATGATAATTTTTTAAATGCAGATAACATAAAAGTCAATAATAAAATTTTAATTTCTAATACATATGATGAAAATAATGGAAATATTCTTTCAACAGTTTATGGAAATAATGCTTTGATATCTTATCAATATGATATTTATAATAGATTAAAAAGAGTAACTAAGGAAAATGAAATATATGATTATAAGTACAATAATAATGGTAAAGTTTCTAAGATAGTTGAAAATAACTCTGAAACATGCTATATTTATGATACGAATCAAAGACTAAGAGAAATGCATAGCATTCGATATGGTAATAATTTTTATATAAAAATGTTCTATGATGTTGATAATAATATTAGAAAGCAATTGATGGGACTAAATAATGTTAATCATACAATAGTTAATTTATTTAATGATGAAGGTCAAGTATTAGAGTCAACAATTGATGATAGTAATATAAAATATTTATATGACGACTTGTTAAGACTTGTAATGAAAAAAATCAATAATAGCTATGAAATAAAATATGATTATGAAACTGTTGGAAAAAGAACTTCACAATTATTAAAAGCAATAACAAATGGTAATAATAAATTTTCTTGTAATTATGATGAATCATATAATATTACTGAAGAATATTTAAACAATAATCTATTACATCATTATGAATATAATGATTATAATGAGTTGATTTTAGATATAGATTATATGAATGCTTTCAAATATGAATTTGTGTATGATAATAATGGTAATATTTTATCAAAAACAAAAAAAGATTTAAATACAGATAATATATTAAATACTGATTTATTTGAATATAATGATAATTCTTGGAAAGATTTATTAACAAAATACAACAATACTAGCATTACTTACGATTCAATTGGTAATCCGCTGACAATAGGAGATAATGCTTTGTTATGGGTTAATGGCAAACAATTGTCTTCTTTTAATTCCCAATCTTTAGCGATTGAATATAGGTATGATTTGAATGGTAAAAGGACAAAAAAAACAATAAATAATGTGGCTATAGAGTATTGTTATAGTGGAAGCAAACTTATTTTTGAAAGAAGAACAAATGATATAATATATTATCTTTATGATTTAGGTGGTATAATTGGATTAAATTATAATGGTGTTGTTTATTATTATTTAAAAAATGTTCAAGGAATTATAATAGGAATTGTTGATTCTAATAATAGTTTAATAGTTAAATATGAATATGATTCTTATGGTAATATTTTATCTATAAAAAACTCAAGTGGAGAAATTATAACAGATTCAACAAATATAGGAATAATTAATCCAATAAGGTACAAAAGTTATTATTATGATAATGAAACGGATTTGTATTATTTGAATGCAAGATATTATAATCCAAAATGGGGAAGATTTTTAAATATGGACAATATTATAGACACTAATCAAGATAAACTGCTTTACAAGGCATTTTGTGATTGTATCAACAATCCAATCGTGAATCGAGATTCTTCAGGAAATGTTGTGATGTTATGGTTTAAAAATTTGATTAAAAATGTAGCATACTTCTATAATTATGTTATTGAAAATGTAAAAAAAACTTCTGACAAAGATCTTTCACAAGAAAAGTATAATGTTAAAATAAATGTTATGAAAAAAACTTATAATGTGGCTATTGATAATCATACAATAAGGTATGACTCTTCATCAAAAGCAAATGGATTTGCTGCTCCGTGTGATGCTTATGCAATTGCTGAGGCATCTTATAAGGCATATAGGCAAATTTATGGTGAGGAAATGAAGGGAAGGACTATTAATGGTTTGTATTCAGAACTAATGTACCATCAACTCGCAGCTAGATATTTATTTTTTGTTAAAGATGTTTATGACACTGGTATAGTAGCAGATATGGGAGACATTGATGCAGATAAGAATGCTGAGGATTTTGAGAATGGTACTATTTTTCCAAAATTAGCATTACCAACTACTTGTGAACCTGTTTATAAAGAAGATTATTCTAAATATTTAGATAATGATGATATAGAAGCATATTTTTATTAATATTTGTAATTGTGTTTTTAGGAGTGTGATCTTTCATGAAAAAGATGATTATGTTAATTGTTTCTTTATTATTATGCTTGTTTATCATTCGTGATTTTAAAAATAGAATAATTACATTGTTTCTTTCAACACAAAAGTTTAATCATAATACTTTTGAATTTGTATCAAATCCTTATTCATCGTTTAAACTAAATAAAGAACATATTTTTATGCTTCAAAATCGTCGTAATGATGTTGAGTTCAGGATTAGGGAGAATAATCAATTACTGTTAACTGTCAATTACGATGGTCTTTATGAAACTTTGAAATATAAAGTATTTGATGATACTATTGTTTTTTGGGTAAATGGAGAGCCTGATAAATATACAAGTAACCATACATCTCGCAACAATACACTTTTAAAAGTTTTTGAATATAGTAAAATAAATA
>CAKSGI010000247.1 GCA_934454005.1 uncultured Eubacteriales bacterium
GCAACAGACAGGCAACTTCAATTTAGCATATTTCAAGTAAATGCAACAATGTGTTGCGTTTAAGTTGAAATTTAAATAAAACATGTATTTTGATATAGTTTTTAATCAAATAACATATCCTATGCATTACAATGGAAAATTAAATTGGAGATGTGATTATGTCGCTAAGCATAATCATATGTTTATGGATTTAACTTTTTTTGACGAATGTAGATACATATATGAGTGGTTACCAGCAATGCACCAAATAAAGTCGGCTTTCCTAAATAAATCATGGCAATATGTATTTAGATTCGCGTTGGATGGTTTAGTGAAATCCAGAAAAAAATATAATAACGAATTGTTCTTTCAAGGAGCAGTTGTTTCCGCTCAAGAAGAATTTGGTGTTACAGAAATAAAACCTATGCATACTATAGGAGGTAATAAGCATGGATGAGTATCAATTGGATTATACAGATGTAGATGAAATTTTTAGAGAAAAATTAAAAATTCAAAATATTGTTAAGAGTGTTAGTGCTATATTTGACAATGAACGTTATTTTGGAAAGATAAATTATAAACCGTATTTTCAAAGGAATTATGTATGGGACGATGAAAAAGCTACATATTTTATTGAGAGTATTCTTTTGGGTACAGAAATACCTCCACTCGTATTTTTTCAAACAAGAACCGACAATGAAGTTATAGATGGTAGACAAAGATTTGAGACTATAAATAGATTCCTTAATGATAAATTGATATTAAAAGAAAAAGGTTTGCATAGTTTGAAACAGTTATCTGGAAAAAAGTATAGTCAAATTGATAGTGAAATACGTCAGTCTTTTGAGGATACTAGAATAAGAATATTACAATATGAAGTTGTTAATGAGCCAAGGCTTGATGAACAAAAAGAAGATAAAATTAAAAAAGAAATTTTTAGGCGATATAATTCTGGGATAACCCCGCTGCAAAAATACGATATTGAAAGAGCAATTTTTATAGATGATCCATTAACTAATGAAATTATAAAAAAGTTAAATGAAGATAATGAATTATTTTCGTTTTTATGTTCAACCATTCTGCCTCGAAGCAAAAAGAAAGCAAATAAACGAGATAAGGTTAATATTTTATCTGCTATTATTCGAGAATTGATGAGCATGGAATATCTAACTATTTATGAATATGCAAAATCATCGAAAACAGATTTAATAAGAAGAATTTATTTTGATAATATTTCTGAAAACGATAAGAGTATTGAGTTAAATAGATTTTTACATAATATAAAAATACTAAAATTATTTTCTACATATATAGAGAATAATAACGTAGAAATAAAGAGTAATCAGCTGTTTTTTGAATGTTTATATTGGATTGTGAATATTGTATCATCAAATAATATCGAAATTTTAAATGAAGATATCATAGAAATTATGAACTTAATTCGCATTAACAAATCAGATGAAGTGTGGAATAAAATTAATAATAATCCGCAAAGAAATTTTGCAGAATTGTTTGAACCTACAGGATCTCATTATTACGGAGCGATTATGAATAGGTATATTTTTATGAGCAAGATATTTGAGATTCATTATGGTGTTAATTTTTCTAGATATATTAAAACAAAAACAGAAGAACATCTTACGCCTAAAGAGGAATTTTCTAAGTATAGAATTAATAAAGCGTTGCCAGAGACTCTAACAATTGTTGATATTTTAAGAGATATTGATAAATCTAGATTTCTAATAAGACCGAATTATCAAAGATCAGAGGTAAAAAATATTAGCAAATCTTCTTATTTAATGGAAAGTATACTTTTAGGAATAAAAATACCACCTTTGTTCATTTATAAAAGAAACACAGGTATTAAAGAAGTTGTTGATGGTCAACAAAGACTTTTAACAATTTTAGGCTTTTTAGGTAAAAATTATATTGATGAAGACGGAAAATCACAATATTCGGTAAAAAACAGATTTAAATTATCACAGCTTAAAATCATGAAAGAATTAAAAGGAGATACTATCGATGATTTATCTGAAAATTTTGAAAGTAAAATTTTAGATTTTGAAATGGATATTGTTGAAATCGATGGGCAAGTGAATCTGGATTTTAGCCCAATTGATTTATTTTTGAGATTAAATACTAAACCATATCCAATAAAAGATAATACATTTGAGATGTGGAATGCATATCTTGATAAAAAAATTATTTTACGTATCAAAGATTTGGCTAATGATTATAATAGCGTAGTATTTAGAGCTAAAGATGCTAGAATGAAAGTGGAAGAGTTAATCACATCATTAGCTTATATTGACTATAAAATGTGTGCAGGAGCTGAAATTAACACAATTTTAAATATTTACTGCCGAGATGATAGGCTTTGTGCTCGTTTAACAAGTAAAGCTCAAATGACTAAACAACTATATGAAATTTCTGTAAATTCAACTGATGATTTTTTATCAGCATTAGATAATGTTCAAAAATTTGCTGAGAAAATTATGTTGTTAACAGATGGAAACAAAGAACAAATGAAAGAATTATTGAATCATTCTAGAAAAGGAACAGCATTTAAGACGGATCAAAATTTTTATTATCTTTGGCTAGTTCTAAGAAATATTGATATTCTTGAAATTGAAAAAAACAAACAATCAATTTTTAATAATGTTAAATCAAAATTTAAAGATATTCAATCTTTTAAAGGTAAAGTGGATTTAGCAAGTATATCAAGGCTATTTGATTCATATCATTCAGAACTTTAAAAGTGTTATAGTAAAGCGATAATACACTTATTTGATGAGTTAGAGAGAACAAGTTTTAAATGCTATTTATAATACCCATACAAGTATGAAATTGTTTAGTTGTTTGATTTACATTAGAAGAACCTAGTTGTGTTGCGCATGATTTTTATAAATCATTCTAAAACAATAGATGTTATGATACCGATTCGTACCTTGTATTTTGTGCAGAATTACGCACGATTAAAATACACATATAATCTATTTAGGGTTCGCAAACACAACTCCACCTAATCTCATTCTATATTCATCTAGTGTATAAGTGACTGTTTTCCAGTCACTTTTTGCATCTTCAAACGTATTGGTAATGTCATCATAATTACCATCTTGAATTGTAATGTTGTTACCATCGTAAACGCTACATAATTAGTACCTGTAAAAAAGAAAAAAATATTGAGAATATAGTTCTAGAAAAACTAAGATTTTCTGGAGCTTTATTCTTTTTTTGAATTTCT
>CAKSGI010000248.1 GCA_934454005.1 uncultured Eubacteriales bacterium
AGATGGGGGTGTAGAAGGTAACATAATAAACAACTCCCTTTAATTTTAATTTTTCCTTGACAGAATAATAAAATTGCGATAAAATTGATTTCACCAAGATATTATGGAGGGTTTTAATGAAAAAGTATGCAATAAGTTTTATAACAATGATTTTGATTATTTTTACTTCAAGCAATTTTATGTTTGCTGAAAAAATAGTTTGTAAATTAGAAAAAAATTTTGAGAATATTTGCATTATTGATCTAGTTTTATGTAATAACGATGGAAGAACTTTAAATGGAATAGATACGATAGTTTTAAATCTGGATAAACTTGACAATAAACAAAAGTATGTTTTAGATTTAATGGATGGAATAGAAATTAACGATCAAGAAAGATGGTATGAACAAATAATGAATTTAAAGGATCAATTAAAAAATATAAAACAGAGTCATTTACAACCAGATTACGTTCAACAGGCGGTGCTTTATTTACGTAGCGAAATATTTAAAATATTAGGATGTAAACTTTATGAACTTGGGTACGATATTTAGTATATCCAACTTTTGATGGTGATAAAATTTTTCTCGTAATTTCATTAGTTTTATCATTATATCACAAAAAAATATAAATGTCAAATTTAAATATGTTTAAATTTAAAGTAAAAAAAGAAACCAGTTTAATCAAAAAATTGCGTTTCAAAGTCAGAGCTCCACTTCAATGTGGGGCTTGGTTTTTTATGTTTTTTCATTAGTTAAATAAAATTTTCATTGACTTTTCAAAAAACGATTAAGTTTTTTTCGCTATGTACTGCTATCTCAAGCTACACCCATACTTTTATTTGCTACCAAGTTAAACCTGTTTATATATCTCAAAGTTAAAATCATCTGTATTTGGCTATTTTCAGCACTTCGTATATACCTATTAAGACGGTTTAATTCATAAAAGCATTTATTTCAATTTGAATCTAAATAAGCTTTGAAATTGCCCATCTGTGCTGTGCGTAGTTCCTGATTTTGTAAGAGATACTATTTCCACTTTGTAAACCATCTATTTTGCATGAGCATGCAGTCACTGTAGCTTTTAATTATTTTACTCTTTTTTGTTGTTCCTTTATTTCTTTATTCAAATATTAAAACTGGGATAATTCCTTTTTCGTCATGTCGTACCTCCGTTAATTTTTCAATATGTGTAAAAAAATAACAAATTTCTTTAATTGTTATTTTTATACATTATTTACATGAATTTATAAATAATACTTGATATATTGTGATAAAAAATAAAAAATAATTATTTAAATTATGTGAATCATGGAGAATTTCGTGAAAATATATTGTATTTTGGGATTAATTGGAACATAATGTAAATGCAAGGGTATTTTTGGCTTTATTTAAACAAAGCATTGCCAATTACTTTAGAATACGCCGATTTGTAATGTTCGCTGAAATTTAAATAAATTCAATTTCAGGAAGGAGCGTGAACCAGGATGAAAGTGATAACATTAATCATTTTTGACAGCAGTTAAACTTAAGGTACATGGTTATCAAAATAATATTAAGAGGAGGTGAAGACATGCGGGCTTTTGGGAAATTATTTACTTTTCTATTAAACATAATATTAACTTGTTCTATGAGCATATGCACATTTGCATCTGAATGTAGTAGATCATCAATAGAAATCGCTGTTTTAGGGGAAAGCGTGGAAAATATGCAAAATTTTATGGAGCGTCTTTATATCAAAGGCGAATTCGTCAGTGGAGAGGTTACACATAGAGGATGGTATGTGTGTGAAAGTGAGTTAGATGGTGGTAAATATGCGAAAGAATATGCTCTAATATATCGATTAATCGAACCTATAGAAGGTTCTGTTGGACCTATGTTTCCATACGATGATAAATCTTTAAGAAACTTTCCTATAACTATAGTCCTTTTTGATGCTAATCTTTCTAAAGAGAAATGGCAAGAAACAATGCTATATTACCTTAGATTAGTAAAAAGTAATAATATTAACGGATATATTATTTTTACCCCTATTAATTGTGAACAATTATATGAAGAAAAAGGTCAAATTGAAGCCGATAGAATATTGAATTTAATGTCTAATTTTTGTTGTACATACATTGAAAATGTAGTAGTTGCAAAAGAATACAAAGGATGCGATGGACAGTGTGTAGGACTAGTTCCTGCTACAACTAAGCTTATGCCTTATAAGTATCTAGACAACATAGCTTATCAATTTTCTTCTTGGCTAAATTCTTCAGGCTATTCTAAGCGAGATTCTTCCGGTCATTCTAGGCGAGATCCTTTAAATTGTATACTTTTTTAAATTTAATTAAAGTAAGGTGAGGTTATATTATGCGTAATATTTTCAAAAAATTAATTTCAACTATATGTGTTTTAAGTTGCTTTAACTTTGTTGTTGGTTTAGGTAATTTGAAAAGCTTTGCTTTTGAGCCTGTAAAAAAAGCAGATATTGCTTTTGTTGGATTTGCAGGTACAGGAAAATCTGCTTTAAGATCTAGGCTTATACATCAAGATTTTGACTTCATTCAAAGAACTAAAACTACATTTTCAATCAGAGTGTTAGCAGAGTTAACTGTAGATGGGAATATTATTAATTGCAACCTTTGGGACACTCCTGGTGATCTACGTGTTAAAGAGCAAGTCATAAACACAAGAACAAGAAACGCTGACATAGTAGTGATTTTAATTGATCTATCATTAGATTATCAGAGTACTATACGTAGAAGTCTTTTAGAATGGGAAAAGCAAATCTCAGATGTAAATCCTGGAGCAAAAATCATATTAGCAGGTACTAAAGTTGATTTGTTGACAGATGAAGAAAGGCAAGAAGCGGAAAGAAAAATGAAAGCGTATACAGATGCAGTTCGCGACTTAGGTGGAAGTACTAAAAGTGTATTAATATCATCATTAGAAGGAACTAATATCGATAAATTGGTTGATATTATAAAAGAAGACATACGAGAAATTGGGATAGATAATTTAAGTATACCAAACATTACAACAGATGATGATAAATATGGACCAGATCGCGTACCAGATCGTGTACCAGATCGCAGGAGAACCAGCATATTTGACGACTGTATTATAATGTAATTTTTGAATCGTTTTATAGAGTATAATTTTAAACCGGAAGATTTTTTAAAATTCTTCCGGTATTTTTTATATCTGAAAATAGTTAATAGACCTTTCAGATTAAATCTCATTTAAAACTTTCAGCGCTAAA
>CAKSGI010000249.1 GCA_934454005.1 uncultured Eubacteriales bacterium
TTCAAAAGACTCTGCACATAAGTGTTTTTTTTGCCCTTGCCAGCTCTATTTAAAGGTACCTTTTACGGATTGTACTTAAATCATCTCTTAAAAACATAAATGTTTCTCTCTTAGTTCATGATTATTGAAAAAGCCTTGCCTTAACTGGCTTTTGACACATATCAAAATTTCTATTTTCAAACAAAGCACTATTTTTTTCGCCACAACAGATCGATTTTTTGAAGTTGTTACGTAGTTTAAGATAGTCTTTATTTGTTCATTGTTCATTTAGAAAAGCACTTTTATCACAACGACTTGATAGATTAAGTGGCCTAAAATCAGCCTAACCCACATTTCAAAAATCTAAGTTATAGGTGAAATGTGAGTGCTAAGAAGCATGAATAGTATTGCTGTTCATGTCATTTCAGCTGAAAAGAAAAGTAATTTTTTTATTGTACTTGCTATGATATTTGCCATTTGAATTGTGTTACCCTCCTCCTAAAATGGTAAATTTTTAGTTTTGTTTGTATTTCTGCGACTTTTACGTCTGATTTTCATCACTGCTCCACTGGTCATACAGAGATTATATCAACTGTCTTCTCTGAAATCCCACGTAAATTTACAAGCTCATTTAGAGAGTAATTACTTGAGGAAACCGTTGGCTTGCCTTGATTATACCGCTCATTGATGATATCAAAAAGCACCGTTTTATAATTTTCGCAGTACTTTTGACATCGTTTAAAGGCTCATGCCTCTGAGTTTTCAAAAGTGACGTTTTCGTACTTTTTCCCAAGTAAGGAGAGTTTTTGCAGCCCTTTAAATCGCTGCATTCTTTGACTCATTTCAGTTTCTAACCTTTCTAATTGCCTCTTCTCATTAACCTACACCGCCAGACAAGTCGGCAAATCTATTTTCACGTATCTTTTGCTATTTGTAAGCGGTGATAACCAACTTTTTAATAGCCAAATAGCGGGACTTGACCTTGTAACCTTTCATTTCGATGTAGCTTGATAAATGGTCAGTTACACTTTGCAGCTCTTTACCACAAAGCTCTTTTAATTTTTCATACTCATCATCTGAAAAAAAGACGTTTTTATACTCAACGTAAATACGAATCGATGCATTTTCCTTTGGTATTGCGTTAGCAATATTTTATTTTTTATGGTTTCTAGTTTTAATTTTTTAGTTTTATGTATGTTCCTTTTTTGTGTCATCATTTGTGGCACATTTTGTATCATTGTTTGTGTCAAATTTTGTGTACCTATTTGTTTCCCATATGAGGAAACAATTGAGTACATTTTATATATTGTAAATTTATTTCCATCTCTTTCTTTAAAGTCTATCAATCCTAGTTATTTCAACTTATTCCTGGATTTATATAAATCGTTTTAGTTAGCTTTTACTCTGATAGATTAAAATTGGAGCGTTAAATTCTTCCCAATTAAATCGCCATAGACATTAAAACGTACCATAAGCAAATGTCAGATTCATTTATTGAAGAATTAAATTTTTCCAGTTTTCAAATGCTAATATCTCTTTTAAGTAATTTATTATTTTCCATCCAAATTAAAACGGTAAATCATGGTAAAATTGGTTATCACGCTTATTCTTATAATATTTGGCTATAACCCAAATTTCATCGTCCGTTTTGTAATCTTTTAGTATTTATTTACTCAAACCATCGAAAGCACTACATTTAACAAATATAGTTTTTATTCATTGGTCTGTACTTGGATTTTTTCCATTGCTAATTTTAAGCACGAATTTTATTACCTTATCGTTTGAATTTCTCCGTAAATTCGTCCTCTGAAAAACACTGTATTAACTGAGCGAGATCCGTTATAGATCTCTTTTTCATCGTCAAATATATTGATTGTTATTATCTAAATTTTCTCCCACTTTTATTATTAAAATTTTTAGTCTTGAATTTTCTGAATACGTTTTTGTAAAACATATTCTACAAACTTGGCTATCATCCCTGTAAGCAATTCCATTTAAAGCATCTAAAACAATTTTCGTGATATTATCAATATCAGATTTTTGATTGTAAATATTACCTTTTGGCATCAAAAACTTATTAGATTTTTTGTATTCTTTGGAATTTGATAGTATGCTATAGCACTTACTTAAAGAGCTTCATCTTTTTCGAATAATTTAAAAGTGTTTATTTTAATATATTCTGATTACATATTCATAATCTCTTTTATTTCTCGGTGTATAAACTATTGAAGTATTCGAAACCACCGTCCAACTTCGTGGTCGTTATTTTCCTTTTGGTTGACCAGAAACCTCAAAACTCACTTCTATATTCATTCCTCCGATCCTTCTTTTTTCTCTTGATTTGCCATTTCAGCTAAACCTTCTAAAGCATCAGTGTGTTGATTTCAAGTTAGTTTTTGAAACTTTTGATGTTATACTTTTTCAAAAACGTAGGATACAGTTTATCCGCATTATCAAGATCCATCACAACACTTTTTAAAATAATGGCATCTTTTGCGCTGCTTTTTTCGATTTCGATCTCTGGCAAATTTTCGTCTGAGTAAATATAAAGATCAAGTACAAAACATTGCTAAATTTTTAACTGTACATCTCATTATAGTCTTGTTTACGTCAAACATCGTTGCTGGCTCAATGCTTGTGTCTTTTTTGAATCTGATGTCGGTATGTATATCCATCAGATTTAATGTCCTTATTAGAGCTATCAATTAACTGGAAGCCACACGGAATGGACAACATCCGATTTTAAAAGCTTCTAATGTTTTTTCTTCTAAATCTTTTAATTGTGCGCTTTGATATGGTGTTACCCTAACTAAAGGTATAACTGTTATTATTAATGCTATTTGCATTTTTTGTACTTTCTATTATTTTCAAAATAAAAGTACTAGAATTTTCATCTAGTCCATGTCTCCTAGTTGAAGTATTTCCTCAACTGTTAATCCCTTTTTATTAGTTCTAATTTTTCACAAGTCAATTTCACGACTTCATAATAATTATCCTCAAAGTCATATATTCGTTTTTTGCTTCAAATAAACTAATGTCAATTGATTATTGTTGTAATCAAAAACGTTTGAATTTTACTCGTCATTTCTAGTATAATGTAATTAAATTATTTACTATTATAATTACCATACTTATTTTTCGTTAAAGGAATTTTAAATAGTAAAACTTTTTCTACGAATCTTTATTGAGCTTTGACCCTTGGAAATTCTACATTCTTTAAAAATGGATTCTAAAAAGCTTATAAC
>CAKSGI010000250.1 GCA_934454005.1 uncultured Eubacteriales bacterium
ATGATAGGGGTTGGTGCAGCGTTTGACTTTGAGGCCGGCATGGTGAAGCGAGCTCCGAAATGGATGCAGGAAATGTGTCTGGAGTGGGTATACCGTATTTTACAGGATCCCAAAAGACTGATTCCACGATATGTCAGTACTAACGCTGCTTTTATGTGGAATGTATATAAAGAAAGTCGGCAGATTCATAAGAGTAAGATCAAGATTGCTATGATTGGTCATAAGAGGATTCCTTCCAGAGAGGGCGGGGTCGAAATAGTAGTATATGAATTGTCAAAAAGGCTGGTTCAAAAAGGATATTTGGTAGATGCTTATAATCGCAAAGGACATCATGTGTCAGGAAAGAAATTTGTTCAGGCAATTGGAAAGAATTACGATGGAATCCGGATTATTACCATTCCAACTTTTGAGAACAGTAGTCTGAATGCAATTGTTTATTCTGTATTGGCCACAATGAGGGCTTTGTTTGGAAAGTACCATATCATCCATTTTCATGCAGAAGGTCCCTGTTCTATGATCTGGCTTCCTAAATTGTTTGGAATTCACTGTATAGCTACTATTCATGGGCTTGACTGGCAGAGAGCAAAGTGGGGAAACTTTGCCACCAAATTTCTGAAGTTCGGAGAGAAAATGGCAGTTAAATGTGCAGATGAAGTTATTGTCCTTTCAGATAACATGCGGAAGTATTTTAAACAGGAATATGGACGTGATACAATTTATATTCCAAATGGAATATCAAAACCGGAAGTAAAACAGGCTGATCAGATTAAACAACGATGGAATTTGGAACAGGATGGATATATTTTGTTTCTTGCCCGTATTGTACCGGAAAAAGGTGTACATTATTTAATTGAGGCATATCAGAATCTGGGAACAGATAAGAAATTGGTTATAGCAGGAGGAAGTAGTCATTCTTCAGAATACTATAATGAACTAAAGAGAATGGCGCAGGATAATTCTGATATTATTTTTACAGACTTTGTTGGTGGACAGGTCTTGGAAGAATTGTTTTCAAATGCTTATTGTTTTGTGTTGCCGAGTGATGTAGAGGGAATGGCAATCGGGCTTCTTGAAGCCATGAGTTATGGAAACTGTTGTCTGGTAAGTGACATTAAAGAAAATATAGAAGTGATCGGTGATTATGCAGAACACTTCAGACATTCCGAAGTGGAAAATCTGCAGGAGCACTTAAAACATTTGATCGAGCATCCGGATATTGTTCAGCATTATAAACAAAATGCCAGTCAGTATATCTGTCAAAAATATAGTTGGGATCAAGTAGTGGATGAGACAGCGGCATTATATGCGAAGGTATTAAGAAAATGAAGATATTAATGGTAAATAAGTTTTTATATCCTCACGGCGGATCAGAAACCTATGTTTTTGATTTGGGAAAACAGCTTGCACAGATGGGGCATGAGGTACAATACTTCGGAATGGATTCAAAGGATCGGATTGTTGGTAATCGTGCAGACAGTTATACCGCATCCATGGATTTTCATACAACAGGCCTGCAGAAACTGTTATATCCATTCAAAATCATCTATTCTATAGAGGCGAGAAGGAAGATTCGGTTGGTTTTGGATGATTTCAAACCGGATGTGGTTCACCTGAATAATATTAATTTTCAATTGACACCTTCTATCATTGAAGAAATTCGAAAATGGGAGAGAACAGCAGCTCATAAAGTAAAGATTGTGTATACTGCCCACGATGCGCAATGGGTATGTCCTAACCATTTACTGATGATTCCGGAAACTAAGGAGTTATGCATGAAGTGTAGGACGGGAAAGTATACAGAATGTACGAAGAACCGGTGCATACACAATTCGAGAGTTAAGAGCTTATTAGGGACAATAGAGGCTTATTTCTACAGACTGAGAAAAACTTATGAAAAGGTAGACACTGTTATTTGTCCCAGTAATTTTATGAGAGAAGTCCTGGCTTCAAATCCGGCGATATCTGATCGTCTGATTGTTATGCACAATTATTGTTCAGTTAAATCACAGACCGTATATGAAAAAAAAGATTATGTATTATATTATGGGCGGTATTCAGAAGAAAAAGGAATCAGTACTCTACTACATGTATGCAGAGAACTTCCGGAGATTGATTTCGTTTTTGCCGGGGATGGGCCTTTGAAAGAGGCGGTTGAGAAACTGCAGAATGTACGGAATCTGGGATTCTTACATGGAGATGAGCTATATAAGGTGATTGGGGAAGCACGATTTGTAGTAGTTCCGTCAATCTGGTATGAGAACTGTCCATTTACTGTTATTGAATCACAATGTCTGGGAACACTGGTCATTGGCTCTGATTTAGGCGGGATTCCGGAGCTGATTGAGGTTGGAAAAACGGGAGAACTATTTGAGGCTGGAAACACAGAGCAGCTTCGGAGGTTGATTTATCGTATATGGAATGATAAGATAAAGTGTCAGGAGTATAGTAAAAACTGTCATTTGATTCCACGGTTTTCTTTAGAAAAGTATTGCGGACAGCTAATACGGTATTATATGAATTTGTAAATCTATACGAGGGAGAAGATGTGTATTATGCGTAAATATGAACGACAGATACTGGAATTTGCTCAAAAACATATTTTATTGAAACAGGGCTACATGGTTCTTGATGAGAAAGTATTGCAAACAGGAACCCAATATTGGAATACTAAAATATGGGTTTTACGATAGATGTTAAGTACCGTGCGATTACGCCTTTAGAAATACCGATGCATGGTATACGAGAATAAATGGGTGATTAGAATGAATATATTAGGGAAAATGAGAAAGAATAAAAAAATACATTTTATTTTAAAGGTTTTAAAACACTTAGATGATAAAGAATATGTAGATTTTTTCCTAAATCGTGAGTCAGATCCTTTATTATTAGAATTCAAATCTAATGGAGACAAATATAGAGAGAAACGTTTTTATTTAATTAATGAAGTAGGAAAGGGATATGGATTTTTCGCAGAATTTCATACGACTTTGAGTAGACTGGCTTTTGCAGATACTTTTGCCCTTACGCCTGTTGTTTACTGGGGGGAAGAATTTCTGTATTATGATTTGGAAAAAAGTACGGAAAACCCAAATGCATTTGAATGGTTTTTTGAGCAACCAACACAATATAGTAAAATTGATTTGGAACAGGCTAATTTAGTACTTGATTCGAAATTAGTCCAAGCAGCATGGATTGAAGGAAAATTTCATAAACAGATGGAT
>CAKSGI010000251.1 GCA_934454005.1 uncultured Eubacteriales bacterium
TTCGTTTTACTCGAATCAAATTTTGTACCTAAACCACCAATCAAATTTGTGCATTGATTAAACATATCTTTTGAATTGTTTTTTGTAGCAGTGAATAAATTGGAGGCATATATCGTCTTTAATTTATTACACCCGTTAAACATCTCATTCATACCTGAAAATATACCACTCATATCTTTAACATTTTGAGTATCAAAATTAGAAATATCCAGAGAAGTTAAATTTTTACAAGCGTAAAACATACGACCCATTTTTGTGACATTCTCAGTATTGAAATTAGAAACATCCAGAGAAGTTAAACTTTTACAATCAGAAAACATATCACTCATATTACCTACTTTGGATGTATCAAAATTAGAAACATCCAGGGAAGCTAAATTTTCACAGCCAGAAAACATACCACTCATATCTTTAACATTTTGAGTATCGAAATTAGAAACATCCAGAGAAGTTAAATTTTTACAAGCGTCAAACATGTAACTCATATTATCGATATTTTGAGTATCAAAGTTAGAAAGATCTAGAGAAATTAAATTTTCACAATATCTAAACATTTGGTTCATACCATAATATATAGTGCTCCAATTATTAACATTTTTAGTATCGAAATTAGAAACATCCAGATAACTAATCTTTTTACAATAATAAAACATTGCACTCATATCTTTAACATTTTGAGTATCAAAATTAGAAACATCCAGGGAAGTTAAATTTTCACAGCCAGAAAACATATCACTCATATTACCTACTTTGGATGTATCGAAATTAGAAACATCCAGGGAAGTTAAATTTTCACAGCCAGAAAACATACCACTCATATAATTAACATTTTGAGTGTCAAAATTTGATAAATCTAGAGAAGTTAAGCTTCTAGATCCCATAAACATATTATTCATATTTGTAACATAACTTGTATCTATATTTTTAAATGTTATTTGTTTTAGTTCGTCACGATTAAAGAATAAACAACTTGAATCTTCCGGGAAAAATATTTGTTTTCCATCTTGGCAAATAACATATGCTTCATAAGTACTATCATCTTCATACGTATAGAGAGTATAGTTATTTCCTATATTTATAGTTTGAGTACATTTAGATAAATCATAGTCACTTTCTGTTCCAAAATAAAGATTAGTTACACCATAAGATAAGTTATTTCTAAATTTTTCTATATCTAAAAACTCTATTGTATATGGAATTATTTTTACAGTAACAGCAATATCAGCTAGTACATTATAATTTTTAGTATCTTCTGGAGTAAATGTTGCTGTGTAAAAATATGAACCAACATCAGTTAACTGAGTCTCAGGCACGTTCCACTTCCATCTTTCAGGTAAAGTTACATCAGATAACTTGTTACCTTGAACAGCATTTAAACCTGTTGGAAGAGTATAAGAAGGGTCAGCTTTACCAATAGACCATTCAGCAGTAACCGGATCAGTGGTACCATCAGCCCATTGAGTTTTAGGTTTAACAGTAACAGTATAAGTACCTGCATTAGTAGCCTTATTACCTTCAATATCCATAGTAGTGTCATCAAATCCAGTTACTTCAACAGTTTGTTCAGAACCTGTATAAGTATAAGTATTATCAACACTTAATACTGGTTTAGAAGGCAGGTTGTTTTTGTTAGTAAAATAACCTGGATTATCTGTACCACCATCAATATGAGCATATTCATAATTCGTTTTACTCGAATCAAATTTTGTACCTAAACCACCAATCAAATTTGTGCATTGATTAAACATATCTTTTGAATTACTTTTAGAGGTATTAAATAAATTGGAGGCATATATTGTATGTAAATTTTTACAATCATTAAACATCCCATCCATACTAATAACATTTCCAGTATTGAAATTAGAGACATCAATAGAAGTTAAACTTTGACAATGACTAAACATCTCATACATACCAGTAACATTACTAGTATTGAAATTAGAGACATCTAAAGAAGTTAAACTTTTACAAGCACCAAACATCAAATCCATCTTAGTAACATTTTCAGTATTGAAATTAGAAAGATTTAATATAGCTATATTGTTACAGTCACAAAACATACCAGTCATATCAGTTACATTTTCAGTATTGAAATTAGAAACATCCAAAGAAGTTAAATTTTCGCATTCATTGAACATTAGCTCCATATTAGTAACATTTTCGGTATTGAAATTAGATAAATCAATTGAACTTAAGTTTCCACAATAAGAAAACATGTAACTCATATTAGTAACATTTTCAGTATTGAAATTAGATAAATCTAATGTGGTTAAATCACAAAGTTCAAACATCTTGCTCATATTTTTAACGTGACTTGTATCGATGTTCTTGAAAATAATATTTTTAGGACTTCCATAATTAAATAATCCTGAAGAATCTTCCGGGAAAATTACTTTCTTTTGATTTTTGTAAGTAACATATGCATCTGCTAGTTTTTCGTTATCTGCATCAGTATATGTATAAATATGAAGTGTATAATTATTGCCTATATCTTTTGATTCAGTACATTTTGATAAATCAAAATCATCTATTGCTCCAAAAGATAAATTTATAAGATGATAAGGTAAATTATTTTTGAATTTTTCTTTATCTAAAAACTCAACTGTGTTAGTTGCTAATGTAGAGATTTGTTCATCTTCATCAGAATCATTTATTTCTAAAGTGTTATCTTCGTTTATAGAATCATCAACAGTAATAATATCTTCTTCTGTAGATAAATCAGCGTCAGTGTTGTATTCTTCATCATGGTTATTAGACAAGTTGTCATTTTCTGTATTATCTACAGTAGTTTCTTCTGTTGATACGCTAGTATCAGTATTTTCTTTTATAGAATCATCTGAATTAGTTTCCTCTGTTGGGAAGCTTGGTTCATAAGTTTCCTCACTTGGAGGATCTACTTCTGTTGCGTTGATTGCTTGAAAACCTATACTATTAAAAACAAGTAATAGATTTAAACAAGCTATTAGTAATTTTCTCATTTTATTCCCCATCCTTCTGTATACAAAGAAAATTCTAAATCGGGGGGGTTAAAGTCAATTAAATCAGGAATAATCGTAATAAAAAGAGTTATTACACTTATTTGGTAGTAACTCTTTTAGCTGGTTGACGAAGTGTGTGAATTATATATTTAATTATGCTAATCAACAACAGATGTTCTTACTAGATTATATCCACCAACATTACATCCATTAGCTTCATATATCTTGTTGTTCCATCT
>CAKSGI010000252.1 GCA_934454005.1 uncultured Eubacteriales bacterium
ACAAACATTTGATGATATAACAATTCCTTTAACAGATGGATACAACAAAATAGAATTAGTTGATTTTTCAAATGCAATGTTAAATATGAAATATGCTATTCAAAGTGAATACTCAAATGTGTTTGCAACAAAAGCTGAATTGAGTTCATCAATAACTCAGACAAAAGATGAAATAAACTTGGAAGTTAAAAAGAAAGTTGATGATGATGAGATTATATCTACAATAAATCAGTCGGCTGAACAAGTTAAAATCAATGCAAATAAAATTTCTTTAGAAGGCAAACAAATAGATTTAACATCAGATAACATCACGATAGAAAGTACGAACTTTAAAGTTGATAAGAACGGAAAAATAGAAGCGACAGATGGTGTATTTAAAGGAAAAATAGAAGCGACAGATGGAAATGTCGGAGGATGGAACATAAACTCTGACGGATTAAAAAAAGGTAATATATTTATTAAAAACAGTGGATATGCAAACGTATATACAGCAGCCGATATTTATGTGTTAAAAGGTATGATTTTAGGTGAAGCTTGGGCTTCAATGCCAACAGCAGGTTCTTCTTTATTTAACAGATATGATATAAACAAGGATGGACAAATAAATATAACAGATTTACAACTTTTATCAAGAATATTAGAGCTAAATTAAAAAGGAGATAGATGAAATGAGAAAATGCAAGATAACTATTTTAATTATTTTATTAATGATTATGTCATTTTTAATTGGATTAAACTTTTATGAGAACGAAGATGTTAACCATGATGGTAAAGTTGATGTGGTTGATTTGTTAAGGGTAAAAAAATGTATTTTAGAAAGGAATGACTAATATGGCGAAAAAAACTTATGATTTAGTCGGCTGGCAAAATGAAAGTACTGGGAATACACCAGTAAGTCCTGATAATTTAAAACATATGGATGAAGGAATAAAGTACTTATACGATGAAGGGGCTACTTCAAAAGATATATTTATATGTGAAGATGGACAAACAGTAGAAGATGCTCCAGAAGAAGCTAAAGTTGTATTTGAAAAAAATGTAACAAATTCCAAAGCAAGTTTTGAAAATGGAACAATATTGTTTTCTAGTGGCGATGGAGAAGCTGGTAATTTTACTTTAAGTGAGTCGGTAACAAAATATAAATATTTGGAAATAGAGTTTAATACAAATAACGTTTATAAAATAGTTAAATGTAGTAAGATAAATCCTAATGTAGAGTTGAGCATAAGCAGAGCAGAATACTTGGATAATTCTTATTATGGGATAAGAATTGAGGTTGGAAAATTATATATTTCTGGAACAAGTGTTACTAGAAGTTTAGGATATAAAGTAACTATAAAGGCAACTGATAGTTCAGTAATATTTAGTGACAGCAACGAAATAAAAGTAAATAAAGTTGTTGGATACAATTAAGGAGGAATAAGATATGTACATAAGAAATCCAGATACAAACGAATGGGAAGAAGTATTTTTACCACCAACAGGTGATACTTTACCAATAGGAAGTATATCGGCATATGGTGGAGAAAACATTCCTACAAATTGGTTAAAATGTAATGGTCAAGCTTTATTGAGGACTGATTATCCAGAATTATTTAATACAATAGGAACTACTTATGGAAGTGGTGATGGAAGTACAACATTTAACTTGCCAAATATATCTGAAAGAGTAATAGTAGGTAATAATGGTGATGGAGAATTTTCACTTGGAAATACTGGTGGAGAAAAAGCACACACTCTAACAGTGCAAGAAATGCCTTCACATAACCACGATTTTAATAAAGCAGGAGTTACAGCAATGGTAAGTGGTGGTTCATATGATATAAGCCAACAAAGTGGTTCTAGGACTTACGATTACATTAGTATAAAAAATACTGGTGGAGGACAAGCACATAATAACTTACAACCATATATAGCATTAAATTACATTATAAAAGCAAAACAAAGTGTAGGAGTAGTAGGAACTGTTACATCAGATATAAATGATACTAACGATAATGCAGTACCAAATGCAAAAACAGTTAAAGATTATGTCGGTACAGATACAGACTGGGTGGATTTACCTCTTAATACTGGTGTTTCGGCTGCAGTATCAAAGTATAGAAAAATAGGTAAGATGGTTGAAGTTATAATAACCAATTTAACAGGTTATGAATTTCAAGAAACGTTTGTAACTCTACCAGAAGAAATTAGACCTACATATGGTTTTAGATGCATATGTCCATCTTCTGCAACTAGTTATGTTCGATTAGAAGTATATAACAAAGATGGAAACCCAGGTTCGGGATCTATATATCCAGATAAAAAAGGTGCTATGCACATTCAAAATAGTTCAAGTGGTAACAAAGAATGGACAGACATAAATATAACATATTTTATTTAACAGGAGGTATAACATGGAATTCATAAGAGGAGACACACAACCATTTAAATTTAAAATAACAAAACAAAGTGGTGAAAATGTTGACGAAAAAGATATTAAAACATTAACGTTAACTTGCCGAAAATATAATTTAAAATCATCGACAATTCTTTTTAAAAAAAATAAAGAAGATTTTACATTTAAAGATGATTATTGGCATAGTGAATTTAAGCCAGAGGATACTAGAGAACTAGATTATGGTGTTTATAATTTTGACATTGAATGTACATTAACAGATGGAACTGTAAAGACTTTAAAATCACAATTTGAAATTACAGAAGAGGACACTATTTATGAAGGAAATTAATATTGGTAATTTAGAGTTCTACAATGAGATAGAAATTGGCGATTTACAGTTAGATGTTAAGAATGTTTATCCAGAACTTGAAAAAATAACGGTAAAATCTAAACCGAATGAACAACTGATTAAGCCTACTAAATATGGTTTCAGTGAAATAACAGTAGAACCACTAGATATAAAATTACAATCTAAAGAAATAGAACCATCTACAGAGATACAAGAAATAATTGCAGATGAAGAATATGACGCTTTAAATAAAGTTGTTGTTAACAAAGTTACATATAAAATAGATGAAAATATAAAGCCTGAAAATATCAAGAATGGAGTTTCAATTCTAGATGTGCAAGGAAACGTTATAGAATTAGTGGGAGAAGAAAAAACAGTTAAATCTACAAGAGAACAACAAGAAATATATCCTAGTAGTGATAAAAATGCTATTACCAAAATAACAGTAGAACCAAAAGATGTTTTAGTGCAAAATAAAGAAATAACC
>CAKSGI010000253.1 GCA_934454005.1 uncultured Eubacteriales bacterium
CTCCACACCTTCACGGGTGCTGATATAATTCATGTAATTGGCAAGATGTGAAGGCGGGGCATTCTTGAGATAGTTGCAACGTAAAATCAGTTTTTGCATGATTCTTCATTCCTTTGCACTTGAAAAAACCATACGCTCAACATTTGCTGTATTAAAAACAAGTCTAACATTCTCGTCCTGTTCTATTCTCTGACCATCCTTGGTTTTTATTGTATAATCTGTTATCGAAATATAAATTTCTCCTTCTGTCTTATCCTCTAAATATTCTACAGTACCATAATAGTGATTGTCATCGTCCTTAATTTTTATTTCCGCATAACAACCATGCTCCATATCTATCACATCGTCCCAAAAACTGCGAACTGTTTTTCTAACGTGAAGCTTCTGCAATATATCCTGCGTTTTATCCCAATCCATAATTTTTGAAACAATAAATGTCAATATCACCCCAATTACTACCGTACATACAAATAATATAAAATCATTCCACTTATTATAAATTTCTTTAAGAGGATAAACAATCAAACCACTTATAGCAATGCTTTTAAAAATGTAATACTCATAATCGTTTTCTTCTTCCGTTCTTAAAAAATAAAACAATTTTAAGCAAATTGCCCCTGGTATAAAATATTTAAGTAATGTAGGAATATTATTGATTAATTCTAAAATATCATCCATTAGCGATTCCCCCTTTTCCTATCTCGTTTTTATCTGGAGCATCGCTTTTTAATTCTTTAGTTTTTTCTAGTGGTTCTTCACATCTTTTTGGTGGCTTTTTAGGAGCTTTTGACATTACATTTATGTCGCCAAATACATCGTGATTTTCCAAAGCATGGTTCTGCTGTAACCTTTTTGTAAAAAGAGGAATTTGATCTTCCTTCATTTCCGATAGATAAATTGGCTCTACCGTATGAAAATGTTTAGCTATATGGAACGGCTCGTAGTCTTTATTAATATATATGTTGTTTTCCTTATCATGCATATTATATGTAGAATTAATAAAAATAATGTATAATTCTCCTTGAAACTCAAATTCAAAACACCACAAATAATGCGGTTGTTCGTTACAAATGAATTGATCAACAGCATCACCTACTAATTCTCTGTCCATTACATATTCATTAATAAATTTCTTACATACGACATTATCTGCAATAAAAAATCTCTTATTTTTTAACGCATATGTCTCTCCACCTTCCATAATATTTTTTTCTAAAATCAGACACCTACAAAAAACATCATCATAATTAACAAAAATTTTTTCATGAAAAGGAACTAAAAAAGTTACAATTTCAGCAGGATTCTCTTCTACAAAATTAAATATGTAATTCCAATTACAAGTATATACAAAATTGTCATACTCATCATCCTGTTTTGCATATACTTCTTCATTAATGCTATGTATTAGTACTCCAGAATCATCAAAAAAAACGACCCCATCAAAATCTTCTTCTTCGCGGAATCCTACAATTAATACAGCATGTTTATCTATCAACATTAAAACTGGCAATCCACTGCGCAAATGAGCCTTAATTGTCTCCTTAATGTCTTCTTTTTTCTCTATTGACAGATTTCCTTTTTTTACTACAATTGGTCTAATATATACTCCGTTGTTGGTTAAAACCTCCATAATTTGTTCAGGAATCAGACCTTTTGTAGGATATTGTTTTTCTCGCCGCAAATATCCTTGTGCAATTTCTGGTATTCTTATTTTTTTATATCCAAAACGAAGATGTAAAAAATGAGACATCATTAATATGTTTGCATGTGCACAACAAGTTACAGCCCCATCCTGTACAAAAAATGGTGTTGTCGTTATTTCAACTTCTTCTGCAAAAATATGAATTGTCTTTTTTACTGTAACCAAATAACTATTTCTAAAATTGCATTCTTCCAAACATAATACGTTCCAGTTAGGATAAATAAAGGATAATACCATGTCATTATTGTTAATCTTTCTTAGTGTAAAGCATCCTAAATATGACTGATTTATTTCAGTCTTTTCATTGAACAGATGCACTCTTACTACAGTAGGCTTTACCGAATATCTTGTATGTATATAATGCTCAGATATCATATCTTTCCATTCTGTCTCAGTGTAGTTTTCATCTATCACGTAAAAGCGAGTTTGACTTAACATAGGCCAAACCTTGCGCTGTATATTCTCCTTAAAGAGATTATATTCTATTTGTGTTGGTGTACCAGTAAAGGTCAAACTTTGTAATCTTCGAAAAAATTGTTCCTCATTTGCGTACGGTTCAAAAAAATCACATATTTTTCTCATTGGAATGGGTTTCATGTATATTCCTCCAAAAAAAATGCGCATTAATCCCTTAATGCGCATCATAATCAACATTTTTACTTATAGTATCTTACTTTACACTGACTTGTTTCAATCTCGTCCTCAATCATCCGATCTCTCTTTTCTCGTCTTAACTGCGCCATTGCCATCATGACTTCCATATTTTCGTTAGACATTCGAAGTCTTTTTCCGAACAACTGTGCAGGACGTAATCCCTCATTTTTCGCACTCATTGTCATAGTATTCATCATTTACCTCGTCTTTCTGAATTACAATCTAAAACTCATTCGCTACATTTCTTTTTAGGCAAAGGGGAAGGAGAAAGGATGTTCGCTTTCAATTAATAACTTTCGTTATTGTACTATAAATCGGCATTTGTGTCAATAAAGTTAATACCTTTTTACAAATAATTCTTGTCTAAATCACTACTCTAACTTTTTATAATCGTTATAAGATTATTATACTGTAAAATTTTTCAAATTAAAAGTGTAACTTTTAATGCTGATATTTATACGCTTCTTCAAATTTCACAGCACCATTGATCCGCTTTACTTCCTCTGCACACTTTGCTTGGAGTTTTCGCAATGTTTCTTCCTCTACTTCATAACTGTACGCAATTACATGAGATAGCTTAGATGTTTCCACCGCCAGTTTATACATCGCACGAGCCATTCGGTTCTCACTGTCCTTAACAGTAGAATACAGAAGGTGTCAGTATGGATGCTATTTTGCAGAAAATAGCGGATGTATATATGGAAAGTATGAAACAGGCAGGCGAGTTTTCTGCTGACAGATTTCAGTATGAAAAGGTAAAGAATGGAATTTTTGTTGTGGTGCAGAATGCGGAAATGAACCGTGAGTTACTGGAAAACGTTCCGCATGAAATAAGAGATGACTTGGCACTTCTTTATAG
>CAKSGI010000254.1 GCA_934454005.1 uncultured Eubacteriales bacterium
TTGTTACTCCATCCGGAATCACTACATTTTTCTCACTCCCATTATACTTAACTAATGTGCTATTATTGATTGTAAAATCCTCTATGTCACTTTTCTCCACGGAAGTTTCAGAAGATGTCTTGATAAAACCGTCTTTATTCGTCCCATTCTTTACCTTCTTATAATATAATTTTATAAGAGTACCTGATGGCACAAGCTTTCCTTCCTCAGGTTCTTCATTACTTGAAACCATTGTGACAAATACGTATCCATTAATTTTTTTAGGATTTAAGGAATCTTTTTGGATTGGTATTCGTCTCCCCATTTCACCTGACCAGTCTATCATCGCGTATGTTGTCTCCGAGTGACAGAATGCCTGTCCCCGCTCATCCGTTATGATATGTTTGACAGTATACTGCGGTCGCTTTGAATACGGATCAGGTTTAGACATGGTCACTATTTCTATATTTTTTTTATTACGCGGTTTCTTTGCAATACTTTCATATTTTGTTTTCTCGTCTAATAAAAATCGTCCTATTTGTTCTTTATCAGGATCATTATATGATTTATTGTTTTTATCTCTAAAAAGTTCAATTGCCTTTAATATAGTCCTAACGTCTATATTATCATCATACATTTCATTATTTTCATTTAATATAACAATGTCAAATGTTGTATTCCAATAATTATCTATCTTCTTTTTCAAAGAAAAACACATATCTCCACAGTGCCAAGTATATAATTCTATACATTCTCTTAAATTCTTAGTTCGTAATGTCTCTTTCTCTTGTAAGTATCCATATAGTAATTCATCGTTATTGATTTTAGGTATTTCATCAATGCTTATTTCTTTTATATCCTGCTTTTTATCTAAAATATATGCCTGCGTTTGATGTGTAAGATTCAAAGCCTCCCCAATCTCATCCATTATCATACATGCAAATTCATGCCCGATAAAGGCGTCTTCTGTTAAGCATTTCACACAATAATCATATATATTAACCCATTCACTGTTTTTCTCAAAATACATTTCGACAAATTTTCTGCCTACATCCTTAGTCACAAATATATTCATGAGTTCATTTTTTTTAGTTTCGTTCGGTACATAATCTTTCAATATTGATATAAATTTTTTTTCTTTTAAAATTTCAACACCATATTGATTTAACACCATTTTTAATGTATTTGAAAAATTAGAATCTAAGTCCAAATTTTTATTTAAAAGAGAACCACAGAACGGACATTTATCTAAATGTTGTCTAGATTCCCAGCTACTACCACAACTTTCACATTTCATAATATGTATCCTCCGAAGGTTTTTAGTTAAATGAATTTAAATATTATTAAATTGAATATTATTCGCTTCATAGAATTACATTCAATTCTTGCTATTGCTTCGTATCTAAGTATCGTTCTGCAATATACCTTTTATTATCTTTATATAAAGTTTCACTATATAAAAGCAGATAGCAATTTATATTATAACCGCCATCTGCAAAAATACAAAGTGACATTATTCGTTATTCACTAACCTCTATTTCATCTAAATTACATATTGCTTTTTGAATTTCTTCTCTTTCATTCAAAAGCCTAATATACTTTTCATCAAATTCATTAAATTCATTTAATGAACTTTGGTAATTTTCAGATGCACCAAATAAATCATTTTCAGTTTTTAATTTAGCGTTCCGAGCTTCTATTAGGTTTTCTTTCTCAACCGCCAAGTTATTTTCTAATTCCCTAAGTTCTTTTTCATCACGATCAAACCAAGATGTCATCATACCCTTAATCTGTGTCGCGAAAACACCTGAAGATAAGCTTTTTAATTTATTATAAAATTCATCACTAACTGGGTCATCATTCTCCTTTTCATCAATAAATTGAATAAGTTCGTTATGTTCCCTTTCTTTTTCTTCAATTTCAGTTTTCTTTGCTTCAATCGCTTCTTCTAAGGTGTTTATTTTAAAGGAAATTTTTTCAATTAATTCCTCGCACTCTTTAAAAGCAAATTCAGCTTTCTCTACTATCTCATTACTTTTTGCTAAATTATTTTTTAAAGATCCATGTTTTCTTGACATTGAAATAATCTTCTTGTCGACTTTTAAAAAGTCGCTATCCAACACATATCTTTTCATTTTTTCTTCGAAATCGTTGCGAAGCAAAATGAGTTGATCTACATTAACTATACCAGCCACTGAAATATCGTCACCACTTCCATTTGCACTGAATTCCGACAAATATGTTTCTAAATATCCGTCAATGTCATTATCAATTTCGTCCATAATGATACAACTCATTTTCCTGTAAAAATAATGTGTTCCTTCTTGTGTTTCTTCATTATTGATAAATGAATCTTCTACACCATCAGTCCCCAAATAGCAAGCAACTACATCTTCTTCATCCAAATCAATAATAGTCCATCTTATGCCGTTAGCAACATCCTCATCACACATCGAAGTAGTAATATTACCTTGACATCTTGCATCCCATGGAATTGGTTGAGCTACATTCCCATTACTATAAAAAACATCGCATCGACCATCGCCTTGCTGTATCAAGATTAAGTAATCGCTAAACTGAAGTGCTGCAATCATAGTTGTTCCATATATATGAGTAAGTTTCTCACCATTTCTATATTTTTCAGCATACTTACCAATATCATTAAGATTTTCTTCCTCAATAGGTTGTTTACTTATATCTTCAAGAACTGCATCATACCATTTGGAAACAATTGCATTTGTTAATTGTCTCATCAAGCTATTCCTAAGGCTTGGTTGATTTATTTCATTAATTATGTGAGAATTTTCTTTTATACTTGCTTCTGCAAATTCTTTCAAACAATTCGCTGTAATCTCAACCGCTAACCTAGAACCTATTTGGCTTCTAAAGCATGCTGAATCACCATGTCCATCCGCAACAACTGCAATTTTATAATTATGTTCTTCTGCAACGTAAGAGGCAGAAAAGTCTTCACATACGGTATCTTTAAGGACATGATTATGTCCTCTTACAGTTTTATTAAAAGTTAAAATGTTTTCCACTACTCTGCCTCCTCACTTCATAATATTTTTTCTTAATCCCAACCCTCAAGCTCTGGCCATCCATCATCAAGCTGATCAGGTACAACATCTGGTTCCGGATTATAGTCTACTTTAGTATCTATTTTTACATCTTCCCCTTCTGGCCCAAATTGCTGAATTATTTTAGCACCTGTGATT
>CAKSGI010000255.1 GCA_934454005.1 uncultured Eubacteriales bacterium
ATTTCGCATTGAGGTATATTTTTAGTTTATTGCTCTGTATTTCAACATCACAAATATTCGTTGATTGTTTAAAGGCAATATATAATTTTTTTGCCTCTACTTTTATGCCTGAATCAAGATTCAGAATAGCAGATTTTAAATCCTCATATAGCTCTTTAATTTTATCATTACCATTGTTTAAATGGTCATCTTCTGTATATACTTTGATTTCACGAGCAACACTTTCATATACTTTATCATTCTTTGTAATAGTTTTAACGCTAACTTGTGAACTATCATCTTTCAGCGAATTGATTATAATATGTCCGTCCTTAAATTGTTTAACTTCTATCAACTCTATCGCAATATCCTTAAATTTAGTTGAAATTTTCTGATTATCATTAAATGACGAAGCGACAAATATTACTTTTGTTTGTTCCCAACTTATATCATCACGTTTGAAATGACGATTACATCTTTCATTTATTTCTAAAACAAATTCTGCCTTATTCTCAAGCATTATATGAAGATATGCAAAACCCTGGTCTATCACACTTGAACTTTTATCTCTTTTATATTCAATAATGACAAATGACTTATTTTCCTCATCAAAAGCCAATGTGTCAAAACGCTTATTTTTGATAATAAATTCACTTTTTACAACTGTCAGTCCGAGAATTATAGAAAGATTTTCTTCAAATAACTTTTGTAAATGCTTTTCTAACTTAAAAGGGACTTCTTTAACTTCTTTCAAATTGCCTTTATCATTCGTATACAGTATCATAGACTAATCCTTTATTTGAATTTGAACATATGATGAGTTTATTGCTACTATAAAAAAATACAAGGCGCAATTGTTTTTATTGCCCAATTTTGTTATAAAACGCCTTATAGTAACTAAATTTAATTTTTCTAATAAATATACAGAATATGAAAAGCTGGATATTAGGAAACTATCAACCAACACGATTATCATATTTAACTTCCAAGACCAAGTGAACAATGGCATCAGGTAAACCACGGCAAACCACTTTTTTACACACTCTAAAAAAGGCTTAGGATTATATGACATTAACTATTTCACAATATGAGCTTCTTCAAACATAATAGCACCATCGTAGTCAAATTCTTCTTTATTCTTATATACGCCAAACTCATAAGGTTTCATATCTATTGGACCGACATAGTTTACAAAAAATACATATTCGGAATTACCAGATTTAAAATGATATTCTGTATTATTAGCTGAACCGAGATATGCAACTTTTCCGTCTGAAATTAATATTTCTGGTTTATCTGACATTTTGCCGTCTTTATTCCATAACGCCAAGCGATACTGACTGTTATAATACTCATCGGTATTGATTCTATCTATGCGAACTAATTTTGTATCTGTTTTGAAAATACCTATATTCTCATCATATTTTCGTAAAGGTTCATATATTGTATTTTTGTCATTTTCATACCATTTTGCAACATATTCTCTTGCTTTATCCGTGTAGTAATTGGTAGCTTTCAGCCTTCCATCTTCACTAAGCCACAACATTCCACTATAAAGCATTATACCACGCCAACCAACTTCTTCCCAATCTTCAATTTTTGAATCACTTATAGCTTGTTTCAACTCACTATCGAAAAGCATTTCATAATTATTGATAAAATCTTCTTTATTTTCAATATCCGGCAGAGGATTTCGCATCGTGTATGGATATTCAACATAATCTGCAATAATTTTCGGATTATCGGTTTTTACAGCATCTTTGAATTTTTGCACAACTTGAGCCAATTTATTTTGACTATCTTCAATATTATCATTCGCATAACATATATTAAAACTTATCAGATAAAGAATAATTAACAAAAATTTTTTCATATCATAACTCCATCTTGTGATAGTTCATGAGTTGCGTATTTAAATATATTATATTCATATGTCATATTTGTTCTCCAAATTCTAAATTATTGCTATTCTATACATCCTTTATTAAATTTTATTATATAATCTGAATATAACAGAATATGACAAAGATATGATAATGAACAAAATATTAAAAACATTGAGGGCTAATGAAAGTTTTATTGTCAATTAAACCAGAATTTGTTGAAAAAATATTCTCTGGTGAAAAACGTTTTGAATATAGTAAATCCATATTCAAACAGCAAAACATTGACACTATTGTCATATACTCAACAATGCCTGTTGGAATGATTGTGGGGGAATTTAAATTTAAAACTATACATGCCAATTCTCCTAAAATAATTTGGGAAAAAACTAAAAAATACTCAGGCATCTCTGAAGACTTTTTCTATAATTACTTCAAAAACAAAGATACCGCTTTTGCGATTGAAATAGAAAAAGTGCGTAAATATAAAGAACCATTAAATCCTCATATATGGTCTACCAAATTCACAGCGCCACAATCATTTTGTTACATTGATTTTTAATACACATTTTGTTAGCCAACTGGCACTAGCGCGAAGGTTTAAGGTTAAATTTTACATTTTAACCACTTTGTTATATTTTTCCCTCCGCGCCTATTATGTCTCTTTTAGTTATTTATAAATCAATGTAACGTGACAGCCTTTTTGAGTGTCATTTGCAGTAACTTCTGGGCATTGACACCATTCCGTGGCTTTTGCCGGTGAAATCGGTAAATTTTTTCCACATGCATAATGTCCTGATTCCGAAGAGCTAGAAGGTGATGAGTAGTTACCTTGACTACAGTTTTTTGATAAAAAGTCACTATTTCCAGATCCTTCCCACATACTACCACTCCATGATAAGCTACCTGTTCCGACAACCATAACTAATAGACCACTACTGTTTTCCGTTCCCCAATCAACCGATGCTAGGTGTTGGCAGGCATTTTTAGGCAACATACCAAAAGATATCATAAATGCTTTGTCATCCATCGCCGTATAAATATTACTGAAGCCACCAAATCCGTTAGCAAACCCCCATCCCCAAGGACTATTATTTAACTCTTCAGGAAAAGCATTAGCTTTTTTTATTGTCTCTAAGTCCAAACCGGCATAATCACCTTGATTGGCATAAAGCGTTCTAACGTTTGTGGCAATTTGAGAAATTTGATCTATGGTTTTATTTATTTTAAATTTCTCCATAGCCTTGGAATAACCGGTAATACCGCCGACACTTAGCACGCCGATGATTGCCAATACTCCTAACATTTCAATCATACTGCG
>CAKSGI010000256.1 GCA_934454005.1 uncultured Eubacteriales bacterium
GTTAATAATATATCTACATAATTTTCAGCTGGCAAATCAGATTTTACATATATCCCTTTATTCATATCAACTTCATATTTTTCTGCAGGCAAAATCTCTTTTTTAATGATTGTTCCAATCGGGTTATTTTTCACACTATCATATATTACTGTATTTTCTTCTATCATATCGTAAGATGCTGGTAAAGAATCCATTGTTCTAATTTGATATGTTATCTTTTCCGTATTCTTAGGTGCTATCGTCATTTCTTTTTTGTTTATATAAGTGTATCCAACAATACATGCTACTAAAACTATCAAAATTATTATAGCATCAAGGACATTTATCCTTTTAATTTTTGGCTCTGCTTCCATTTCTTTATAAATCCTTTCAATATTTTCTGTGTACTTTTTAGAAGTAAACTTTTCTTCGTACATTTCCATGCTTCTTCTATGCATATATTTTCTTAAGTCATCATTAGTTAGTATCCTAACTATACTATCGGCTGTATCTCTAGGTGATTTAATTGGTACCAAATATCCATTTTCACCATTTTTTATAACTCCTGGATTTCCACCGTAATCAGTTACAACAGCCGGAACTCCTATACTCATACCTTCTAGCAGTGCAAGACTTGTAGCTTCTGTACCATAAGAACAGTTAACCTGAACATCAAATATATTTACGTAGTCATTAACATTATTTATAAATCCTGTAAAGATAATGTTTTTCTCTAATCCAAGTTCTTTAACTTTCTTCTTTAAATTTTCTTCTTCACTTCCTGTACCTAATATTAAGAATTTTGCTTTTATCTTCTTTTCACTAAGTATAAGTTTGGCAGTATCTATAAAATATTCATGTCCTTTAACTTTTTCTAGTCTTGCTAAAATTCCTATAACAAATTCGTCAGGTTTTATTCCAAGTTTTTTCTTCAATTCTGCCTTCTGTTCTTCGCTTGTTTCTGGAATTTTATCAACACCATTTAATACAACATCTATCTTATCTGGTGAAACTCCACCGTCCGTTAAATTTTCTTTTGCTGCATCTGCAACTGCAATAATTCTATCAGAAAGAAGTTCGTTTAGTCCTTTATATATCCACTTTCCAGGTAAACTTTTTACCCAATTGCTAACAGGAAATACACTATGTCTAGTAAATACAACTTTGCAATCTTTTACAAATTTGGCAGCCACTCTCGCCGTAACAGATGAATGAGTATGAACAATATCTGGAGCTTCTTCTTTTAATATTTTAATAAGTGTAAATAAAGACTTAAAGTCCCAAGATTTATCCTTTAATCCATCTATTTCAATTATCTTAATTCCTGTTGGTTTTAGTTTTGAGATTAGCTTACTATTCTTTGGTAAAATGACACAAATCTCGAAATCTTTTTTATTGTAGTTTTCGCAAAAATTTATAAGGCATTTTCCTGCCCCACCAATATTTGTATCGCTAATAACATTAACAATTTTTATCATTTTCTTTCTCCCTTATTTTTATAAAGTACAATACACTTCTCTACTTATCTTCTTCATAAGTTGATTTAGACTGCATATTAATTTTAGATGATACAATAGATATTCCAACAATCACCCAAAACATCATGAAAACTCTATAATTGTACCAAGTATGATCCGTCATACTTTGAAGTAAAAATCCAAACATTCCGGCCATAAGTCCACCAGTAACAATGTCCTTTTTTACCTTCATACTAATAAATAACTCTTTAAAATAATTATACATAACTCCTGCCATTACTATAAATCCAACGATTCCGTATTCAACTATAACTTGTAAATACAAATTATGAGAATGTGGTGCAACTATGTTGTTATACGAATATATCGGATAGATAGTATTAAAGCTGGTTATTCCCATACCAACACCTGAAAGCCAGAAATCCTTAAGCATTGCAAGTGTTCCCATCCAAATATAAACTCTATATGATGTTGATGAATCTGCCATATTGCCAATACTCATAAATCTGTTAATTATAGCATCTGGCAAAATAAACGGTGATAAAAGTAATAGTGCTATTCCTAAAAATATAAATCTTTTATCTATGATTATAGCAAGTATAAATATTGCAAAAATTATACCTAAATAACATCCTCTTGAAAATGTTAAAATAAGTGCTATTCCTGTTATTCCTAAGCAAACAAAATAAAACAGTTTTTTCTTCCAGCCTTTTTCCGTCCATAAAAGTGATGCTATTATTGGAATAATAAATAATAAATACTCACCATATACATTTGGGTTTTCCAATGTAGAATATACTCTCATTTTAATCTCTTCAAACATTTCGCCATCAAGCCAAGCTTTTGAATATACATCTCCATTTACATATTGATATATTCCATATACGGCTGTCAAAGTTGCAACAACTATTAAAACATTTAATATCATCATTAATTGTTTTTTTGTAGTAATAGTATTTATTATTACAAAATAGAAAATCACAAAAGATATCATAAGCATTGCTATTTTTATGCTTTCTGCCATTGAAATTGAAATACACGCAGATACAGCTATAGTAATAGCAAAAAAGAATATCCAAGTATTTATTTTATAATGTTTAAATTTAAATTCTGGAGTAATTGCAGCCATAAGTATTAAAGATAAAAGAGATGCTAAAGCTAAAACTAATACCATCATTGTAGGTATAATTGGTGTTAGTGCAATAGTAATAGTCGTCCAAATTAACGGCTTACTAAACATACTATTTGCAAATATTTTATCTAATTTTAATTTATGTGCTATTATTCTTATATGCTTCAAAAACCATTCTAGAAGTCTAACCATAAGAGAATTTTCTGTGTTTTTTTCGTTATAATTATTTTTCAGAAAACCTTGTATAATAAAGCTCTCCCTAAATAATTTTGAAAAAAGATTTTTGAAAAACATTATTATTTTATATATATAACTTTCTTTTAAAATTTTATCCATATTTAACCTTTTCTTTCAAAAAATACTTTAACTAATTATATATTGAATGAGGTAAAATTTCAATATATATTAAAAAAAGAGTGAACGTAAAAACTATCCACCCTTTTATCATATCCTATTTTAATTATTTTTTGCAAAATTCCAAGAATCTCTGCACATATCTTCAAGATTTTTTTCTGCAGTCCAGCCTAACACTTCTTTAGCTTTGCCAGGATCCGCATAGCAC
>CAKSGI010000257.1 GCA_934454005.1 uncultured Eubacteriales bacterium
AACAGCAGGATCTAACGCATGAAGATTCACTCTTTTGGGACTACTTGCAAAGTTTGCACCAGCTCTAATTAATTCTTCATAATCAGATTGACAGGCGCCAGCTATTATTATTAATTTATCATGAGACTTTTCATACTCTCTAGCTGCTTTGACCGAGTTAACAAAATTCCGACTATTTTTGTAATTATCAAGATCACTTGATTTTCCTTTTTTCTTATAAAAAACATCGTGCCCAGTGATCACCACAATATCAGGTTTTAAATCATTTAAATATTTATTTATTTCTGATGGTACCTCATCTTCATTTAAATTTACACCATAAGCCATAATTTTTAATTTTTTATAAAAATTCATACAGCGTTCCAAATATTCAGCATCACCATCAAAATGTAAAATTTTACCAGGAAGATAAAAGTACTCATTTCGATCTAAATTAACAGTAGAAACGAGCCTATCAATAACATCATTATCATCTATTTTAGCATTTTCTACCAATTTCAAATCATCCATTGAACTATCAGCAAAAAGTCTAATATTTAAACCTTTTAAATACACTGTTTTATCATTCAATTCCATAATTTTAAAGACTATATCATTGTTGTACGAATTTCTAGTAACAAGATCCCCTACCTTAAAAAACATATAATCATCCCCAAATAATTATATGTTTCTATATCAAAAATATTATAAATTATTACTTATATCCACAAAGATTTCCAAAGACAGTTGTTCAGCTCTTGCGTTTAGATCAAAGTCATACTTTTCGAGTATCTGCTCTACTTTGGCAAGATCATATGTTTTTAAGTTATTTCTAAGATTTTTTCTCTTTTGTGTAAAACTGTCTCGTATTAGTTTATAAAATTTATCCAGATCATTTACTGGATATTTATCTTTCTTTGCAAATTCAACTACTATACTATCAACATTGGGACGTGGAACAAAAACATTTCTACTTACATCCATTAACTTTTTAATATTAAAATTATATTGTAAGTAAAGACTTAAAGAATTATAGTTTTTAGTATTAGGTTTAGCATTAAATCTATCGCCTACTTCTTTTTGTACCATTACCACCATTTTATCAATATTTATTTTATCTTCTATTATTTTTGTTATAATTGGAGTTGTAATGTAATATGGAAGATTAGCAACTAAATACAATGATTTATAATCATATTTTTTTAGTTCTTGAATTAAATTTGCCTTTAAAAAATCCTCATATAAAACAGTAACATTATTGCAATCACTCAAGTTACTAGATAACATTTCTTTTACGGTTTCATCTATTTCATAACAAAGAACCCATTTAGCCTTTTGGCTAAGTTTATAAGTTAAAGAGCCTGCACCAGGGCCAACTTCAACAACCAATGTATCAGAATTAATATCTGACTTTTCAACAATGCTATTAATTATATTTTCATCAGCTATAAAGTTTTGGCCAAACTTTTTTTTGAAATTGAAATCATATTTCTTTATATTATTATTAATATCAACTGGTGAATACTTCATAATTCCTCCTAATCTTTAAAAAAAGTACATTTCTGTACTTTTACCATCCCCATCTTACTATTTCATAAGTTACTTTTTGTCTACCTATTACACTAGTACTCTTTTCTGTAGGCATTAATAAATCCATTAATGTTCCTTTAATTGCGCCACCTCTGTCTAATACAACTGCTGTTATTTGTTCATTTAATCTATCACCACTAATTTTAACTATGGTACCACATGGTATACTACTATCAGCAGCTACTATTCTAACTGTCCCATAATCGTTATCAGAAAAATAAACATTGCCATGCCTTACATCCGTTCTAGGAGGACAAGCAGCAATACCAGTACATCCAACACAATCCGGACCATATCCAGTCATTGTTCCTTGGAAAATTACAGGATTAGTTTTACCGTATGTCAATACTTCACTAATATTTGAAGCATATATTGTTTCCACAACTTCTGGGTTATATTTAGATACTAAATGTACTGCTTGGATAGAATTAATACTACTAACGTCATAAGATATCAATTCTTCTTTCTGATTACCACTAGCAATAATGAAAAACATTACTACCAAAGCCAATATAACGCAAAGCTGATTCCTTATCATACACAACATTTTCTTCATATTGTCGCCTCATCTTTACAAATTTATGATAGCACACTCATTATTTTAAGTCAAATATTCTAAAAACGTTATAGGTAGTAATTTTTTCCACTTCTTTTGTGGATATTTTTTTAGCATTTGATATTTTATCCACAATTATTGGGATATATTTAGGCGAATTTTCATTTCCTCTATATGGATCCGGTGCCAAATAAGGACTATCCGTTTCTAAAACGATGTTTTCTAGCGAAATACTTTCTACTACCGTAGATAATTTACTATTTTTAAAGGTAATAACTCCACCTATTCCTAAGTAGTATCCCAATTTAATATATAAATTAGCAACTTCGATGCTTCCATTAAAACAATGAATTACACCTTTTAAATTATATTTCTTCAAACAATCATAAGTATCTTGAAAGGCATCTCTAGAATGAATCACAACTGGCATTTTTAATTCCTGTGCTATCTTTAATTGTGCTTCAAATAATCTTAATTGTTCTAACTTATCATCTTTACCATAATGATAATCCAATCCTATTTCGCCCACGCCAACTATTTTAGGGTTTGATTTTAATAAATCCTTCAAACATTTCAAATCATCATCATTTATTAAGCCTACTTCACTAGGATGAAACCCAATAGTAGCATATACATTATCATTATTTTTTATTATTTCCAAAGCATCTTCTATTCCCTTTTTATCACAACCACTTATAATCAATCTTTCTACGCCATTAGCAAAAGCTTGATCAATTATAAGTTTAGTTCTAACATTATTTTCCAAATGTAAATGTGTATCTATTAACATAATACCTCCTACCAACAATTATATAACAAAGAAAAAAATATTGACAAGAAATCAATATTTTTAATAACTATATATTTTTAGTATCCTCTATTTCTTTTAATTTAATATCTTTATCGATACGTTGAAATAAAGGACTTGGCGTTATTGTTGAGTAATTATTTTCTTCATTATAACTTTCAGATTTATCATCTATATTTAATTGTCTAAATATTTCATCACTAGTATTTGGAA
>CAKSGI010000258.1 GCA_934454005.1 uncultured Eubacteriales bacterium
TCTTACCAACTTCAGTATTCATACCAGTCTCCACAACAACAGCAATAGCGTGGCCAGAAGTCACTACACTTCCTGAAAACACCATATTTTTTCTGTCACCTAAACCTTTATCAGCAGCTATGGTTGTGTTTGCAATTTTATCGCATGGTAAAGATTCACCAGTTAATGCAGATTCTTCTGTTTTTAAATTATATGCTTCCAAAAGCCTTGCATCTGCACAAATAAAATCTCCTGTGTCTAACAAAAGGATATCCCCGGGAACAACATTTTGAGATTCAGTATGTATTTCTTTACCACCTCTAATAAGTCTAGCATGAGGAGATGATAATTTTTTTAATGCTTCTATGGCTTTTTCAGCTCTGTTTTCTTGTATAACTCCTATTATTGCATTAAGAATTACTATAAATAAAATTATTATAGAATCTATATAATCACTGCTTCCTTCAAACAACGAGGTTGCAAAAGATATAACAGCAGCAATAAGCAATATAATCACCATAAAATCTTTAAACTGTTCAATAAACTTTATTATAATGCTTTTCTTTTTGGCTTCGATTAATTTATTTTCCCCATACTTTGATAACCGTTTGTTTACTTCTCTTGCATTAAGGCCCGTCTTTTTAGATACCTCAAGCTTATTGAGAACTTGTGTAGCACTCATACTGTGCCATTCCATATATTATCAACTCCCATGATTATAAACTATATAACATTATATATAAAAATTATAGCTTGTATTCATGGAACCTAAAATAAAGTATGTCATATGATATGATTAAGTAGTATTATTTTAGTACAAAGTTCCAGCAACAAAGCGAGAAAATGTACTAGCCTATTTCTAATAGTGAGGTATGAAATTATGGGAGTATTGGCTTTAATTTTGCTTTCCGTCTCGTTGAGCATGGATTCTCTTGGAATCGGAATTTCCTATGGAATAAGAAAAATAAAAATACCCTGCGCTGCAAGAATAACAATATGTATAATATCAATCTTATTTACAGCAATAGCGGTTGCTTTTGGATCGCTAATTTTGCTAATTATGCCTGCAAGTATTTCAAAATTAATAGGTATCCTTATGTTGGCAATTTTAGGAATATTTATAATTATGTCATCTATTTTGCCAAATAAAAAGAGAAAAAAAGAAAAACCAAAACATGTCTGGAACATAGCATTAAAACCTTTTGGAATAACAGTAAAAATAATAAAAAATCCTGTATCATGTGATTTTGACAGTTCAAAACATATAGATATTATTGAAGCTATTTATCTAGGCGTAGCCTTATCTATAGATTCATTCGCTGCTGGAGTAAGTTATGTTGTTAGCGGTGGAATTAATGTTTTAATAATCCCTATATCTGTAGGTATATGTCAACTTATATTCTTATCTTTGGGAGACTTTACTGGCAAAAAAATATCTTCAATATCCAAAATAGACTCAAAAGTATTTGTTATTATATCTGGTTTATTGCTAATAGCTATGGCTATTTCAAGAATATTCGTTTAATATAAAAATATAAAAGACTAAGGTTATAAAACTCCTAGTCTTTTATATAGTTTTACGTTAGTTAACATTAACATCCGCATCTAACGGTAATACACAAACGTAGCTTTGACCTGGTACCATTATAAGTTCTTTACCATCAAGAGTTGTATACTTTATTGGTTCTGTAGCTGAACTTTTGGACCATTTTATGTTAATTATTTTACCATTGCTTATATATTGTCCATTTCCACTTCCTATTATTGCAACAGCCTTCAAATCATTACTACTATCAATAGTAGTTACATCTGTTTTTATTAAAATTATATTTTGCTTTGAATTTTGTTTTTTAGCATTATCATCCATTTGAGGTTCATTAAATTGAGAAATCATATAAGTTTCATCGTCGGTATTATATTCAAAGGATGTGGATTTATAATTTGAAAATTTAACTTTTACTTTTAATGCATCTCCACCAGATTGTACCTGTGAATCTTTTTTTGAAAAGGATTGTTTAAATTTATAGTCTGATTTTAATTTCGACCTCACACCAGAATTATTTACGCCTTCTACTAATCTATCTCCAGAGGTAAGTGCGCTATGCTCATAACCCAAATTTGCCCTTCTTTTAGGGTCTCTCCACATCATATCTGCATATGCCCCTAAGTTGAAGGAGTCTATATTTTTAGATTTTAACATTTCTGTAGCCTGTGAACTTCCACCTATATGCATATATATTGCATCCAATCCTTGAGCTATATTTATAAAATATGGCCTTGCACTCCTAACACTTCCTATTTTTTCAATTCCTCTTGGATTTTTAAATACAGCAAGAATTCTTGTTATTCCGCCTTCAACAGGACACTCATACATAATATCTGCATCGCGCACTCCCAAAAGAGGCTGAGCACCGTCTAGATTGTTTATCATAACAGCAATTGGTCTATAGTCTTTGTATTCTTTATTCATACCAAGCCCTGTTAAGTCATTTATCGCCTCATCTTTTTGGGTATTTTCTGTGCCACTAACAGACGGTGGCATAATTTCCTCTATAATAGAGTTAAAAGGAGTTTTTGGTTTTTTTATAATAAAAAATGTAATTACTCCTGCTAGTATTATTATTAATACGATTACAATAGGGATAACAATATTTTTTTTAGATTTTTTTCTTGCATATTTCATTTTTTAATTCCTTTCAATAATCAAATATTTACTTAAAAATTATACACTATTTTTTTACAAAATTCACTACTATTTTATAACTTAAAAAAATTTATCCTAATATATCTCAATATTAAATTATAGCAAAATAACAAATCATCATTTGTTATACTATTTTTCGTTTTGTAATATATACAACTCACAATAAAATTAACATTTTATTGTGGGTTTGTCAAACATATGTTACACCATCAGACAAATAATCTTTCAAAAACAGTCAGAGGAGATTTCCAACCGAGAGGGCGCATAGGAAAGCGATTGTAATCTTTGTAGTTGTAGGCCTTAAGCTGTTTAGAAAAATCTTCGAAAGAATAAAATTTGTGCGTAGCATAGAAACGTTCGTTATCCTTGCGATGGCTGCGTTCTACTTTTCCATTGTGCCTTGGTGTGAAAGGACGAATCAGCTTGTGACGAATGCCATGTTCCTCGAGCA
>CAKSGI010000259.1 GCA_934454005.1 uncultured Eubacteriales bacterium
AAACGGATATCGGCAACATTGTCCCAATTACAACCCAGTTGTACCTTTCCTATGAGGGATTGAAACAAGTATCCATCAGGATGTGATTCGTCCCAAATCTTAAATCATTGTACCTTTCCTATAAGGGATTGAAACTCGTTTGAATAAAACGTGGCGTTATATGTATTTCCTAGTTGTACCTTCCTATGAGGGATTGAAGTTTGCTATATCCAGCGAGAATGTACATACCGGATTCATACAAATGTATAATGACAGCCTGTTTTGCTACAAAACCGCGTGGAGGAATAAGGGGCAGAGGTAAACAGGCAGATTAAATTTATTGACGATATTAGGAGAGGAGGTCGATAATTATATTTGTTATTTTAGCTTATGATGTAAATGCAAAGAGGACGGGAAAGATGCTTCGGATTTGCAGGAGATATTTGAGACATTCACAGAAATCAGTATTTGAAGGCAGTATCTCGGAAGCGAAGTTAAAGCGCTTAAAAAATGATCTGGAACGTGTTATTGTAAAAAAAGAGGATCAGATATTGATTTATAAGTTTGATTCATTGCGGTATACGTCGAGAGATATTATTGGAATGCATGAAGAGGAAACAAATATATTGTAACAAAAAAGATGGGGTGATTGCTATTCAGTTAAAGGACATATTTACGGAGAAAAATGTGAAACGGGCATTAGATAGTTTTTCAGCAAAAAATGACGGATGCGGAAGAGATGGAGTCAGGATATCAGATCTTCCAGAGTATTGGAGGATGAATAAGGCAAAGATTCTCGCAGCAATTTACGATGGAAGTTATAATCCGGGAATAGTAATGCAGTTGGATATTGTAGCAAAAAATGGGAAAAAGCGAGGGATTTCTCAGTTGAATTCGATTGACCGACTGCTTTCGCGTGTTTTGGCTCAATATTTTGCGGATGAGTGGGAGAAAGATTTTTCTGAATATTCTTATGCGTATCAAAAAGAGAAAGGAACGCTTGTGGCGGCATCTCATGCTGCAGAGTTATTAGAGCAGGGAAAGATATGGTGTGCGGAGTTGGATATCAGGCATTATTTCGATGTAATTCCCCATAATCGACTTATAGAAAAAATTAAAAAGAAAGTGGAAGAGCAGGAAGTAAGAGATTTGCTATATCGGTTTATTAAATGTCCGATTGAAACCGATTATGAGATTGCCCAGAAGAAAGTAGGAATTGTACAGGGGAGTCCGTTGAGTCCGCTTCTCAGTAATTTATATTTGAATGATTTTGATCATGAAATGGAACGGCTGGGATATGATTTCTGCCGATTTGGAGACGATGTAAACATTTATTGCAAGACATACGAGGAAGCAGTAGAGGCGATGGATACAGCGCGCAGGTATCTTGAAGAAGTGGAACGGCTGACGATCAATGAGAAAAAATCGGGTATATTTTCCGGGTTAAATCGCTGCTTTTTGGGATTTCGCTTTCACAAAGAAAAGGACAGTGTGCTGATCGCGCGGCGTATCCGTGATGGACGGCATTGCTACGAACATTGGTATACCACGGGAATTCGAAAGATAGATAAAAATTACCATCTGGTGAATAGTGGTATTTTGACGCGGCGGGATTTTAATATTTTATTTGAAAATGAGGAACATAAATATTATATTCCGGTAGAAACAATGGATTCTCTATATATTCATTCGAATATCACACTTACAGGCACATTTCTTGAATTTGCCAACAAAAAAGGACTTAGTATTGTATTTATAGATAAGTATGGCAACAAGATTGGGACATTTGTCCCACAAAACACTCGCAAAGACGCACAGACGACAATTGTCCAGGCAAGGATTTACGAGGATGAAGGAGAACGGCTGAAAGTGGCAAAACGGCTGGAAATCGCAGGATTGTCAAATATGCGGGCAAATGTGCGCTATTATGCAAGGCGTCTTAAAAGAACGGAGTTGAAAGAAATTGCTATGGTTCTTTCTGAATGTATCAAACAGAGCAATGAGGCAAAGAGTTTGCAAGACTTGATGCTGGTTGAAGCAAGAGCCAGGCAGAAATATTATCTTAGTTTTCGTTATATCATCAAAGAAGAAATGTTTCATTTTGAAACCCGCACGAAGCGTCCACCCAAAGATGCAATCAATGCGATGATCAGTTTTGGAAACACACTTATGTATCAGCGTATTGCAAATGAGATTAACCGTACTTCGCTGGATATTCGTTTTGGTTTTATCCATGCAACGGGGAAGCGTTCGGAAAGTCTTAATCTAGATCTGGCAGATTTGTTTAAGCCGATTATTGTTGATCGTACTATCTTTACTTTGATCAATCGAAAAATGATTGATGCCGGACGGGATTTTCAGCAAACCGAAAAAGGCGGTGTATATCTCAATAAAAATGGAAAACGGATATTTATACAGGAATTTGAACGCAAGATATATAGTATGGTAAATGACGGCGATGCAGGATATAGTTATGATACGCTCTTGCGACGCGAAGTGCAGAAACTGCGCCGTTATATCGAACAGTCGGAGGAATACTGCCCATATAAATACGCAGAATAATGAAAAAAAGGAAAGCAAAGTGGTTAGACCGCTTGCTTTCCTAACTATTGTTGTGCAACTATCGATGCTCCTTTCTTTGTGAAAATGTTAAGTCTTTTGTTGAATTAGTATACGATGTATTTTCCAAGTTCTTCTGTCATTGCCATCATGGGCGTGTACCTCCTTTCGTAAGAATGTTTGACGAGTTACTCTTTTGATTTTACGTATTTCACGATGCCGGAAACTGCAGCGGCAATCGGAACAACGGAAATGGGAATAACCATAATTTTTCACCTCCTATAAAAATTTTGAATGTTTCTAAATCCATATACACAAGTTACAAAAAGAATTAAGCGAAAACTTAAAATTATCTTATAAAGCAATTATAATAATGATTGGTGGTAAAGCCATATTTCATCACCTCCTGTGATTTTACAAAAATAACATGTTACAGAGTGAAAATTTCTTTAACGGTTTCTAAAAGGCCTTCAAGTGTCGGCGTAGGTGTTGGTAAGTAGTAATACATAGGTGTGTGTACCTCCTTTCTGAAAGCGTTTGGGTTAATAAGTATCTTATTTAAAAATAATTTTAATTACAATTTCTGCTAAT
>CAKSGI010000260.1 GCA_934454005.1 uncultured Eubacteriales bacterium
CGGGTAGTGACAGTGTATATTTTAATAAAGATAATAGATATGATATCGTAGGCGCATATAACTCAAAAAATTCAAAATATTACAGCTGGTATAATTTTATAGATTGGCCAAACCAATATAGATCTTGGTGGGGATTCGATTCATTACCCGAAATCGATGAATGCAATCCTAACTACAATGAATTTATAAATGGTAAAAATGGTATAGTAAAAAAATGGATAAAAGCTGGAGCGTCTGGTTGGAGACTTGATGTTGCAGATGAACTACCTGATTTTTTTATAGAAAATATAAGAGAGTCTGCAAAAATGGTAGATCCAGAAGCTCTAATTATCGGTGAGGTGTGGGAGGATGCCTCTAATAAAGAAAGCTACGGACATAGACGAAAATTTTTATTGGGAAAACAATTAGACTCTGTTATGAATTATCCATTCAGAGAGGCTATCTTAGGGTTTTTTAGAGGATATTCTGGGATAGAAATGGCAGAAATAATATGTTCAGTCTTAGAAAATTATCCTCCGGAGGTAATAAAAGTACTAATGAATATTCTAGGAACTCATGATACTGAACGAGCAATAACTATACTTTCTGGTGAACCTATCAACGGAAGAGACAGAGATTGGCAATCAACTCAAAAATTAAGTTTTGAAGAGAAAAAGCACGGGATAAAATTGATGAAAGCTGCAAGTGCAATGCAGTATACACTCCCTGGAATTCCCTGTATATATTATGGTGACGAAGCTGGATTAGAGGGTTACAAGGACCCTTTTAACAGAAGATGTTATCCTTGGGGCAACGAAGATTCAGATCTTATAGAATGGTATAAATTATTAGGAAATTTTAGGAAAAATTGTACGTGTCTTTCTAGTGGTAACTTTAAACTAATAAAAGCAGAGCAAAATCTAATCGTGTATACAAGAAGTAACGATGAAATGTCTATTTTATGTGCCTTTAATTCTAGTGCAAACGATATTGTTTTTGATCCACCAGATAAATTTATTAATAGTAAGAATCTATTCAACAATAAACCTATTGACAAAAAAATTATCGTTCCTGCCCAAGGATGTTCTATAAATATTTTGAGTTTAATATAAGATATTTTGCACTCCATATTGAACTGTACTCGAAAGTTAGACTAAAAAGTCTATAAAGTGTCAAAAGCAGTTTATATGTGAGTGTTTTTTGTAAAATAAAAAATAACCGTTCCTTCTTTTAGAAGTTGCGGTTATTTCTTAATCATCAATCTATTAACTGGATCACTGCTGAAGTGCAGTCATCTCTCGTTAGCTATAACTCTTAAATACACTCTACATAAACAACATTATTCTTTAAGATTATCAATATCTCTACAAATCAGTTTATGTAAGGATCTTTATCCCCCAGAAAGTGTTACATATATATAATAATGACATTTTTTCACAAAATCAACCCTTTTTATAAAAGATCTACTATTTGTTGCAGATTAAAGTCGTTTTTAAAGTTTTTATATGTAATTTTAACAAAATCTTAGAGTTTTGTTTACATTCATAAAATGATTATTAAAAATAAATTTACTGCAATGCAAATCCAAAATGAGTTTCTGGCTAAAAATGAACCTCATTAAAACTTATAAAATAATGTGTGGTTTTTATAATTAACAAAATTTTTACAATATTATTCCTGTTTATATTTGAACTATAACAAAGGTATGATATAATGATAAAGTAGAGTGAAATTTTTTAATTATCATAGGAGGAATTAGATTGTCTAAAAATAGGATAAAGCTTAATATTTGTGGAACGGATTATGTTATTGTTTCCGATGAAACAGAAAATTACATGTTAAAAATTGCCAAGCAGGTTAGTGATGATATGAATATAACATTAAAAACGAATACTCGAGTTTCTGTTACTATGGCTGCAGTTTTAACCGCACTTAAATATTGTGATGAATCTCATAAACATATGTCAGATGCAGACAACTTGAGATCTCAGATAAAGGATTATGTTGAAGAATCTGTTAGCTCTAGAATGATTGCAGATGATGCCAAAAACAAACAAGCCAACTTAGAAAAAGAAATCCATAGTCTTAAGGAACTAATAAACGAATATGATGAACTATTAGAGTCTACTTCTATGGATAGTATAAATAAAATAGATAAATCTGAAAGTACTGTGTAAGAGGGTAAGTCAGACAGGTTTTATACTAATTGTTAGCATTTAAGGAAAAGGTAATATACTTATGAAAAAAATAGAATTATTATCTCCAGCCCCATCAAAAGAGGCTATTCTTCCGGCGGTTAGGTTGGGAGCAAGTGCTGTTTATTTGGGTTTGAAAGAATTTAGCGCGAGAAGAAAGGCTAAAAATTTTGACAGAAAAGAGTTAAAAGAAACAATTGAGTATTGTCATATTAGAGATGTAAAAGTTTATTTAACAGTTAATATACTTATGAAAGATGAAGAGATCGATAATGTAATAGAAATCATAAAATATGCAGTTAGTGTTAATATAGACGCTGTCATTGTTCAAGATGTAGGACTAGCTTATATTTTGAGACATATATCTCCAAACTTAAGATTACATGGCTCAACTCAAATGTCTATTCATACTCCAGCTGGTGCAAAGATGCTGGAAAACATGGGGTTTTCTAGAGTAGTATTAGCAAGAGAGCTTTCTTTTAACGAAATTAAAGAAATAAGAAATTCGTGTAACATAGAGTTGGAGGTTTTTGTTCATGGGGCTCTTTGTATGTGTGTTTCAGGGCAATGTTATTTGAGCTCTATGATTGGTGGTAGAAGTGGAAACAGAGGGCTTTGTGCTCAACCTTGTAGATTACCATTTGGATTAAAAAACGATTCATCTTATGATTTAAGTCTTAAAGATTTGTCAATAATACAACATATAAATGAACTTTCTGAAATAGGAATAAATTCTATAAAAATAGAAGGAAGAATGAAACGTCCGGAATATGTAGCAGCGGCAGTAAAAGCTTGCAGAACTGCTATTGATACTGGTATTGCCGAAAAAGAAGATCTAGATTTATTAAAAAGTGTATTTTCTAGATCTGGATTTACAGATGGATATTATAAAGGCACACTTGGAAAATCTATGTTTGGAATAAGGTTAAAGGAGGATGTTACTTC
>CAKSGI010000261.1 GCA_934454005.1 uncultured Eubacteriales bacterium
ACATACCCTGCTGCATTGCTTATGTCTGTGGATATTTTTTGTATAGGGGTTGTTACAAACGAAAATGCAGAGGATAATACAGGAACATCCAAACTAGCTGTAAAAGTGATTAATCCTAACATTATAATTACAACTGCTATAAGAATTTTAAAACCTGAACTTTTAAGAAACTCTTTCAAATTCTTTGCCCCCTTAATATGCACAATGCGGAGGAATCCTCCTCCGCTAAAATATTTTAATATAAGTAATTATTTGCTTTTTCTATTATTTTTATAATATTCATTTGGCATTGATATCTCTAATCGTTTGCCTGTACCCGCAACAACACAATCTAATGGATTTTCTGCAATGAAAACTGGCATATGAGTTTCTTTAGAAATTAATATGTCTAAATTTCTAAGAAGTGCTCCACCACCTGTTAACATTATACCATGATCTATAATATCTGCAGAAAGTTCTGGTGGAGTATTTTCGAGTGTACTTTTAATAGCATCTACAATAGTATTAATTGGATCAGATAATGCTTCTCTAACTTCGTCAGCTTCAATTCTTATGTTTTTTGGTAGACCATCTAGAAGATTGCGTCCTTTTATCTCTATACCTTCTTCATTATCGTAAGGGTAAGCAGACCCTATCTTAATCTTTATGGATTCTGCTGTTCTTTCTCCTATCAAAAGGTTATATTTTCTTTTAATATAAGAAATAATAGACTCATCAAATTTATCACCGGCAACTCTAACAGAACATGCAGCAACTATATCACCAAGGGAAATAACAGCCACTTCAGAAGTTCCACCCCCGATGTCTACAACCATACTCCCTGTAGGCTCGGATACAGGTAAACCTGCACCAATAGCTGCAGCCATTGGTTCCTCTATTAACTCAACATCCTTTGCTCCTGCTTGTCTAGCGGCATCTTCAACAGCTCTTCTCTCAACTTCTGTTACTCCTGAAGGAATGCAAACAACAACTCTTGGCTTGCTAAACAAACCAGATTTAACCGCTTTTTTTATAAAATGTTTCAACATTACAGATGTTATATCAAAATCAGCTATAACACCATCTTTTAAGGGTCTAACCGCAACAATAGATCCGGGAGTTCTTCCTATCATCTCCTTAGCACTATTACCAACGGCTAGTACAGCATCTGTTCTTACATCAACTGCAACAACAGAAGGTTCACGGATTACAACACCCTTGCCTTTCATAAACACAAGTGTATTAGCAGTCCCTAAATCAATTCCAATATCCTTAGAAAACATCAATATTTTCTCCTTTCAAACCCTTACTTAATGATTGATATATAATTAATAAACCTTAATCACTTTTACAAACAAAAGTGAATTTTTTAATACTAAAATAAAGTCTCACCTATAAAGTATACTATTAATTAAATCATTTCTCAAGTGAATAAAGATTATTCGTTTAAAATTCTTATATTTTTTGATTATATATTATTATTTATATAAATTTTGCATTATAAATTATGAGTAAATTCATTTTCCTGTTGACCCAAATCCACTTGTTCCCCTTAAAGTATCATCAAGATTTAAAGACTCAATAATTTTGCATTCAGGAATATTCATTATTACAATTTGGGCTATTCTTTGATTAGGCTCTATAGTATAAGTTCTATTTCCTAAATTTATAAGCCCAACAAAAATTTCACCTCTATAATCGCTATCTATAACACCAACACCATTAGCTAAACTAATACCATGATTAATTCCTAATCCGCTTCTTGCAAAGACCATTGCAACATAATTGTTATCGCAAAGTTGCAGAGCTATACCAGTTGGAACTTTTAATATCTCCCCGGGTTCAATTTCTATATTTTTATCAATACAGGCGCATAAATCTAAACCTGCAGAACCAACCGTTGCATTTTTAGGAATTATAGCATTTTCTTTTACCTTTTTTATTTTTACTGTAGTTTCCAAATTTTTCACTTCTTTCAACATAGTTTTTTCCAATTTTCAACTAATCAACATTTCTATAATATAGACCTTTTGTTGTCCCAATTTTATTGTTTTTTGGATTGTGGAAAGATTTTAGTTTTTCAACATTTTCAACATGGTTTTCAACACTAAACCTTAAAACTGTAAATTCTATTCCTTTTATTTCCTTAATTTTATCATCTATGCATAAAGGTAAAGAATTTAGAATTTCTACTGTATCATAACTACAAACTAATGGAAACTTAATTCCCTTCCTATCCTTTAATATTAAGTTTTTTTTGCATTCGTCACATCTTATATTTTCATTCTTAGCAGGACAATTTCTTGTTATCATTAGGGGAAGTCTGCCATAAGCTATAATTCCTTTTTTCATATCACTTTTAAGGTCCGATATTTGCTTTATGTTCATTTCAAATGATGTTTCAACATCATCAAAACCTATCTCTTTTGCCCACTGCATAGAATATGTATTCATAAGGTTTAAAGAGAATCCACCATGAATTTTAAAACCTAAGTCTTTTGCAATTTTAATAGCACCTATATTTCCAACCCATACGTGCTTTATGCCTATAGACTTACCTACCTCTAAAGATTTTATTATGCTTTTTTCTTTCCCAAAAAATACTCTTGGAATTTCTAAGCCTAGATTAAACCCATTTTCTTTTAAATCAATTAAATCCTTCTTTTTAGAATTCAAAGGAATGTATACAAGTTCACATTTTTTAAACTCTTTTGGAATGTTGCAATCTGGAAATCTAGCCCTTAACTTAGGTGACATATTTTTTAAGTTTGAATTATGTTCAATTAAGTTCTTGTAATCGTTGGAAAATGTTATAGGTTTTCTATCCTTTCTCTTTTCTTCTAACTTAGATATTGATTCTCTTCTTAGTAAATTAATTTGAGATATGGGAATAGATAAATTGCTATCTATTTCACAGAATATATCTTTAACTAGAAATGGTGTTTTTCCCGTCTTTTTTAATTGCTTTTTGCATATAGTTTCGTCAACTACTATATTTATGGCATCTTGAGGGATAGGGCCGTTTATCTCTATAATATTACCATCATTATCGTAGGTTTTTAATTCAATAGGTAAATTTCGTTTTATTTTTATGTCAAAAAATATAGGAATAGTTTGTTTTTCCGTTTTATACATC
>CAKSGI010000262.1 GCA_934454005.1 uncultured Eubacteriales bacterium
GTATCAAGAGGGTTATTTTAAATATGAAGATAGTTTTGGTCCAGTTTGTTATAATGAGGTTGACTTAATAAATGAATTCAATCAAATTACTCAAAATGGCATTTCAAAGAATTTCTTAGATAATGAAAAGAATTTTTTCGAAAAGAATGATGATAGATGTTGTGAAAGAATTTATGACGCTATACTTTCAGCCAAGATTCATAGATAGGAGTTAGTTTCATGTATGATTATTTAATTGTAGGCTCTGGCTTATTTGGAGCTATTTGTGCATATGAATTAAAGAAAAAGGGTAAAAAGGTATTAGTTATTGATAAAAGAAATCATTTTGCTGGAAACATTTATACTAGAAAAGAAGAAAGTATAAATGTTCATGTATATGGTGCTCATATTTTCCATACATCTGATAAGGTAGTATGGGATTATATCAATCAATTTGCAGAATTTAATAATTATATTAATTCTCCAGTTGCTAGATATAAAAATGAATTATATAACCTACCATTTAATATGAATACTTTTACTAAACTTTGGAATGATGTATTCACACCAGAACAAGCTAAAGCTCGTATTGAAGAAGAAAAAAAGAACTTCCATATTGATGAGCCAAAGAATTTAGAGGAACAAGCTATTAATTTAGTTGGACCTACGATTTATGAGAAGCTTATTAAGGGCTATACAGCTAAACAATGGGGAAAAAAGTGTATTGAACTCCCTTTCTTTATTATCAAAAGACTCCCAGTAAGATTTACCTTTGATAATAATTATTTTAATGATAGATATCAAGGAATCCCAGTTGGAGGCTATACTCAGATTATTGAAAAGATGCTAGATGGTATTGAGGTTGAGCTAAATACTAATTATTTAGATAATAGAGAATACTTTAATTCAATTGCAAAGCATATTATTTATACTGGTGCAATTGATGAATACTTTGATTTCAAATTCGGACCACTTGAATTTAGAACAGTAGAATTTAAAAATGAGGTATTAGATATCTCAAATTATCAAGGAAATGCAGTTGTGAATTATACAGAGTATGAAATACCTTATACTCGTATCATTGAACACAAACATTTTGAATTCGATACAACATCTCCTAAGACAATTATTTCTAAGGAGTATTCAAAGACATGGACAAAGGATGATGAACCATATTACCCTGTTAATAATGATAAGAATAATGAATTATATGCTAAGTATAAGGAAGAAGCTTCAAAGCTTTCAAATGTAACATTTGGTGGTAGACTTGGTCTATATAAATATTATGATATGGATGATACAATTTTGGAAGCATTTAATACATTAAAGAATCTTGAGGATTAATTATGATTCATAACAAAGAATATAACAATCAAAATAATTTAGATATTAACAATCAAGAGGATGACAATTTTGTGAAAAAAGATAAAAATAGTTTCAACATTAAACCTCAAAAAAAGCGTAAAAGTGTAAAAAAAAATTATTTATATAATCTTTTGTATCAAATTATAGTTTTACTAACTCCGTTAATTACAACACCATATCTTGCCAGAATTTTAGGTAGTTCAGGTGTTGGACAATATTCATTTACATATTCAATAAGTACATATTTTATTTTGTTTGGTGCTTTAGGCTTTGGATATTATGCTCAAAGAACAATCGCTAGACATCAGGGAGATAAACAAACTCAATCAGTATTATTTTGGGAAATAATTATTGCTCGTTTAGTATCCTCTATTTTAGTAATTAGTATTTATATCTTTTTAATTTTAATTAATGTCTATGATGAAACATATAAACTTTTAATGTGGATTTTGTTGATAAGTGTTTGTTCAACAATATTTGATGTAACATTTTATTTTCAAGGAAATGAAGAATTTGGAATTATTGCATTAGTAAATAGCATTGTACGCATAATTGGTATAGTATTTATTATGATTTTTATAAAAAGAAGTGACCAAGTATGGCTATATGCACTATTCCAATCAATAATTCTAATTTTATCGTATGTTCTACTATGGCCATTCTTAATAAAAAAAATTTGTTTTATTAATATTAAGAGAATTCGTTTTTGGAAACATTTTTTACCAACACTTAGATTATTTATTCCAACTATTGCTGTTTCTGTTTATACCATGCTGGATAAAACACTAATTGGTATATTAGTACCTGGTGAAATTGAAAATTCTTCAGGTGAATTAGTGAAAGTTGCAGATATAGAAAATGGTTATTATTCTCAATCTGAAAAGCTTGTTAAAATGTCATTAACAATTATAACATCTTTAGGCACTGTTATGATTCCGAGAAATTCACAAGCAATTGCAAATGGAAATAAAAAGGAGTTCGATGATAATATAAATAAAGCATTATCTTTTGTTTTCTTGCTTGGCATTCCAATTATGTTTGGAATTGCTGGTATAGCGTTTAATTTTGCTCCATGGTTTTTCGGTGAAGGTTACGAAAAAGTTCCATATTTAATAATGATGTTTTCACCATTAATATTAATAATTGGTTTGAGTAATGTTTTTGGTATACAATATCTTTTACCACAAAAGAAAGATAAAAAATATACAATATGCAGGATTCGAATGCGTGCCGGGCATTAAATGATGTTTCCTTATGTATTGAGGATGGGGAAATGGTTGCAATTATAGGTAAGTCGGGAGCGGGAAAGTCAACGTTATTGCATATACTGGCATGTATTGATACATATGAAGAGGGTGAATATTATTTAGATGAAGAACTTATCCGGGCTATGCCGGGCACAAAAATGGCACAGGTGCGGAATGAAAAAATCGGATTGGTGATGCAGGACTATGCATTAGTAGAAGAGTATTCTGTTTTAGATAATGTAATGCTGCCATTGGATTTTTCAAGGCAAACGATTCGGAATAAAAAAGAAAAAGCATTGACGGCATTAGAATCTGTTGCAATGAAGGAATATGCATCAAAACGGGCGGCAAAACTTTCCGGCGGACAAAAACAACGAGTTGCAATTGCAAGGGCAATTGTAAATGAACCCAAATTAATTTTAGCGGATGAGCCAACCGGAGCATTGGATTCGGCTACTGCCGGGGAAATTATGGATTTGTTTCACGAATTGCATGAGCTGGGGCAGACAATTGTGATTGTGAC
>CAKSGI010000263.1 GCA_934454005.1 uncultured Eubacteriales bacterium
CAATAATACTTAAAGGAGTTACATTAGGCGATAATTGTGTTGTTGGGGCTGGATCAGTTGTACCTGGGGGATACTATCCACCTTATTCAATTATTTGTGGAAATCCTGCCAAAGTTATTAAAACGATAAAAAATAATTAAAACGAAAGGAGATGTGGATGCTATGAATAATAAAAAAAGTGTGTTAGTAATACCACATCTTTTTTACCCGGAAGTAGCTAGTACTGCTCAAATATATACAGAATTGTTTCTAGAATTAGAAAATGATTTTGACATAACAGTTTTATGTGCTGTTCCTTGTTATTCAGGTTCTATTGATGATAAATATAAAGAAAAAGGTAAAGATTTATACGAAGAAAAATATAGCAATATAAGAATACTAAGAGTACCAGTTAAAGAGTTTGATAAGAAAAACAAAATAAGTCGTATTAAACATATTTTGTCTTATTATAAAAATTGCAAGAAACAAATAAAAAAACTTGGCAAATATGATGTTACATTTGTTTGCTCACAACCTCCAATTATTGGTGGCATGTTAGGGGTATATTCTAAAAAGAAAAATAAATCAAAACTAATATATAATATACAAGATTTTAATCCAGAACAAGCTGAAGCAGTAATGTCTAAAGTTTTTAAACCAATATTTTATATTTTAAAGCAAATAGATAAAAAGTCATGTAAGAAATCCAATTTAGTTATTACTGTTGGTAGAGATATGCAACAAACATTAGTTAATAGATTTCATGGTATAAATGTTCCTAATAATGTTGTAATTAATAACTGGGCTGATAATAAAAAATTATATCCAATTGAATCAACAAATGAGAAAATAATTGAATTCAAGAAGAAATATAAAATGGATAATAAATTTATCATTATGTATTCTGGTAATATAGGACTTTATTATGATCTTCCAAATATTATGGATGAAATTATAAAGTTTAAGGATAATAAAGATGTTATTTTTGCATTTATCGGTGAAGGTAATGTAAAGAATGTATTAATTAATAAGGCAAAAAAAACTAATATGGAAAATATTAGGTTTATTCCTTATCAAGATAAAGATTTTTTAGTTTATTCATTAAATTCAGCCGATTTTCATTTAGTAACAAGTGCTAAAGGTATTAAAGGCGTTTCAGTTCCGTCAAAAATCTATGGTATATTGGCAGTTGATAAACCTTTTATATGTGTTACTGAAAAAAATTCAGAAGCATATAATATTACAATAGAAACAGATAAAGGTTTATTTGCTGAAACTGGTAATTATAATAATATATATAATACTTTAGAAAAAGTAATTAATCATAATTATACACTTTCTAATAAAACAGCCGTAATATATTCAAAGGATGAATCTATAAAGAAGTATATTAATGAGATAAAAAAAATATAAAAGACTGGAGCTATGTAATATGAAATATTTGCAAATAAATTCATTTGGTAATTTTAGTACAGGAAAAATTGCATGTGACTTAGCTAGAGAATGTTATAAAAATGGTGATGAGTGTTATGTTGCTTATGCACGTGGAACAATTACTAATGATGTTAAATTCATAAAAATAGGAAATACGTTAAATTATCTAATTCATTGTATTTTAGCTAGATTTACAGATAAAGCAGGTTTTTATTCTAAAAGTGCCACAAAAAAATTTTTGAAATGGGTTGATGAGTATAATCCGGATGTTATTCATTTGCACAATTTACATGGTTATTACATAAATGTCGAAATGTTATTTAACTACTTAAAAGAACATTCTTCAATTAAGGTTGAATGGACATTACATGATTGTTGGGCATTTACAGGTCATTGTGCATATTATTCATTTAATCAATGTTCATTTTGGATGACAGGATGTAAAAAGTGTAGTTTTAAAAAAAGTTATCCAAGAACAATTTTTTCTAATTCAAAAAAAAATTTTCAATTAAAAAAATCGTTATTCACTTCAATAGAAAAAAATAAGTTAACAATCATTACACCTTCATATTGGTTGAAATCAGAAGTAGGAAAATCATTTTTATCAAAATATCAAATCATTGTACAAGAAAACAAAATTGATAAAACAATTTTTTTTAAAAATAATACCAGTTATTTAAAAGAAAAATATAATATTATTGCTAATAAAATTTATGTCAGTGTAGCTAGTACATGGGATAAAAGGAAAGGTTTAGATATTTTGTTGAAATTATCAAAGTATTTAACATATGAGGAATTGATAGTAATTGTTGGGTTATCAAAGAAACAAATATGAAAATACAACAGTTATGAACATGTTCTTTTATTAGGTAGAACAAGAGATCAAGCTGAATTAAGGGATATTTATTCTTCATCTACTATTTTACTTTGTACAAGTGTAGAAGAAACATTTGGATTAACATTATTAGAGGCACATTCATGTGGATTAAAAGTAATTGGTTTTAACAAAACTGCTATACCAGAAGTATTAAAAAAAATTAAAGGTACTATTATTGATTATGATTTATATAAGGATAATATGCAAAATATATTAAATATAATAAGAAAAGTTGGTGATAATGATGAATAAGTTTATTCGCTTTGTAAGGAAAAAAATAATATTTTTGGGGGAACCCTTTAATTGCAGTAAATACATGAAAAAATATACTAAATTTTTAAAAAAAAATGGGATGAATATTAAAGGGATTCCAAGATACATTGCTCCTTCAGTATATTTTGATGGCAGCGATTATACTCTAATTTCTATAGGTGATAGAAGTGTTATTTCCAAGGAAGTTATTTTATTAACTCACGATTATTCCATTGCAAGGGGATTAGAATCAATTGGCAAACACAATTCTAATATGTATAAAGATGAATTATATTTAAAACCTATTTCTATAGGAAAAAATTGTTTTATTGGATTAAGAACGATAATTTTGCCAGGTGCTGAAATAAGTGATAATTGTATTATTGGAGCTGGAAGTGTTGTTTCTGGTAAAATACCAGCAAATACAATTGCTTTTGGGAATCCATTAAAAATATATTGTAAAACAGATGAATGGGCATTAAATAAAATTAAAGAAGGTGGCTATTTTGTTGAAAAATAAAATCATATTAGCTGATGTTACTT
>CAKSGI010000264.1 GCA_934454005.1 uncultured Eubacteriales bacterium
ACGTGAGGGCATATTTCGATATATGTGGATGAACAAAGAACTAACTGAAGAACATAAATGTCATATTTTAAATCAGTATCCACACATATATGAATTGCACAGCTGTATCAAAGAATTCAGAAGAATATTTGAAGAAAGGAAAGTACCGTTATTATATCTGTTTATTGAGAAATACAGTAAGAGTGAAATAAAAGCTTTACAGAGTTTTGCAAATGGATTAAGTCGTGATATAGATGCTGTTGAGAATGCAGTAGCATATGATTACAGCAACGGTTTTGTAGAAGGAACAAACAGCCGATTAAAAATGATAAAGCGAACAATGTATGGAAGGTGCGATAAGCGGTTGCTTGAAGCTAAAGTGCGCTACTCCAAAGCAACTGCTTACGGATAATTGAGGAAGAACCTGCCGCACAAGAATATTCACGATGGAGCGGAATATGCATGTGTTATAGCAGAAAACTATGGTTTGTGACATCTTGAGGCTGATATATACACTAAATGAAAATCGTAACATCCTTCCGATACTAATTTGGCGTAAATTGTTTATGAACTGGAGATTTATATGAAAAAAGAAGAATTATTAGAGTTTTGTAGAAATAATATTCCATATTATAAGAGAAATTTACCTCAAGGAATAAAGTCTTTTGAGGAAATTCCATTTGTCACTCAAATGCAAATCAGAGAGAATTATACAGACTTTATATCCGATAAAAAAACTTATAAGCTCAAAAAAACATCTGGCTCTTCTGGAATAGCAATGAAAATAGCATACAATGATGAGGATGAGATTAAATCGAAATTTGCTATGTACTATTTAAGATACAAATTACATGGAATTAGTCCTGATGATAAATTCGTATCATTTATGAATTCGGATCCTGTAAACATTTCTTGCCTTGAAAAAAAACATCTTGCATTAAGTAATATAAACATATCAGATGATACTATGCCTTTATACTATAAACTAATTGACGAGTTTCAGCCGGTTTGGATTTTTTTAAGGCCAAGTATAGGAGTATTATTGGCTAAATATATCCAAGAAAATAGAAAACCTATATTTAGTAGTTTGAAATACATAGAATTGTCTGGAGAGTATTTATCAAACTCAACAAAAGAGTACATAAAAAATGTATTTAAAGTTCCTACTTACAATATGTATGGATGTATGGAGAGCAATGGTATAGCTTATGAATGCCGATGTGGAAATCTTCATGTTCTGTCAGACAATGTTTTGATGGAAGTTGTCAATGATGGAGTTCCTGTGATTGATGAAGTTGGAAATATAGCAATTACAACTTTGAACAATACAACTATGCCATTTATACGATATTTGAATGGAGATATGGGAAAAATATCATCTAAAGCGTGTGAATGTGGAAATAAAAATAAGGTTTTAGAATTAATACAATGTAGAAATAAAGATGCGATTATTTTACCTAACAATAGTAAAAAAGATCTTGCTTCATTAGATTATATTATTCATAGAATTAATGAATATTGTAACGAAATAATAATGCAAAGTCAGTTCGAACAATTATCGGCATTTGAATTTATTGTGCGTATTGTTTTGGATAAGAATATTAGCGTTGATTATGACATAAAAGACTTTGAATCATTGTTTCATCAGTATTCAAAAGAAACTGGACTTGATCATGTTAGCTGGAAAGTTGAGGTAGTAGAAAGAATTTTACCAGAGGTTACAACTGGAAAACTGCGCTTTTTTATTGATAGTAATAAAAAGTAGGTAGCAACATACATGATATTAGAGACATATTTCGACTTGTAATTAACGGATAACTTCCAATAGACTAAGTTACAAAATAGGGGTAGCAGCAAGTTCTGTACTCGAATAAAGGTATGAAAAATGTACAAAGTGAAAATTAAACAATAAGAAGGGGTATTTATTTATGATTACTAAAGAAGAAACAAAAACTGCTACATGGAATAATTATTATGCTATTATTTGGAAAGATATAAAACCACCTATTAGGCCATATGAGGATGAAATCAGATATTTTAAAGAAATATTAAAAAAGAAAGTTGACACAGAAACAGATGTAAAAGTACTAATATTAGGCTCAACTCCAGAATTAAGAGATATAGTATATTCCTTCAATTTATCTCCTACGGTAGTTGATTATTCTATAGAAAATTATGAAATGATGGGTGAATTATGTCGCTATGAGCGAAATGATACTGTAGTATGTTGTGATTGGATGGATATGTTAAATTATTTATCTCCTGATTCCTATGATATTATTTTGGGTGAGGCAGCATTTAATGTCATTAGGCCGGAATATGCGGAAAAATTGTTTTATATTTGCAATAAATTATTGAAAAATCATGGTCAATTGGTAATAAAACAATGGATTAGATTTACAAATTCGAGACCTTCTATTGCAGATTTGCATAGAGAAATAGAATATAAAGTTGAGGATTTTTATTTTTCAAATTGCTATCCGCTTCATATTATGTTCTATGATTTTGAAAATGAAGTTGTTTATTTGAAAGAAATTGCAAAACAATTACAATTTTTATTTCAGCAAGGAAAAATCACATATCAAGAATATCAAAGTATTGAGAGATTAAATTATAGCAATGTAGAATTAGAAGTATATATTCCGATAGAAAAAGATTTTGTTCAACATTTTGATAAATATTTTTCAATATGTTCTGTTTTAAGAAGTAATGTTAATTACGGAGATTTGCATCCAATCTATGTTCTTTCAAAAAGTTAAGAGAATAACATATTGTGATTAGAATGATTACGAATTTGAGTGAATTACAAGAAAATGTTGAGGGACTATAGTATTTTAATTGTTTCAATGATAGTGAGATGTTTAAGTGAAATTGGACAGATGTTCCATTTATGTTTTTTAATACGGGATGCGTAAATTCATGATGTGGATTCATTTGCAAATGATGGTTCATTGAATATGAACAGAGCCAAGAAGTACTTACTTAGATAAAGAATAATTAAAACAGAATTGTAAAAATATATAAGCAAAAAATAGGCCTTGGCTCTAGTATGTGTTTTTTGCAAGCATAAATTACCTAAAAGGGTATTTTTATTATACAAGAAAC
>CAKSGI010000265.1 GCA_934454005.1 uncultured Eubacteriales bacterium
GAGCTATATTCATAGCATATAAAGCAGATTCAATTAAAATTGTTCCAGAACCGCAAAATGGATCAATCACTTTTGTATCTTTATTAATAAATGCAAGGTTTGCCATAGCAGCTGCAAGTGTCTCTTTTATTGGTGCTATAGTCGAATTTACTCTATATCCCCTTTTGTGAAGACCAAGGCCTGATGTATCTATCATAATGCTAACTTGGTCTTTCATTATCAAAAACTGTATTTGGTATAAACTGCCGGACTCTTCAAACCAAGAAATTTTATATTTAGATTTCAACCTTTCTACAATTGCTTTTTTAATTATAGATTGACAAACCGGAACACTAAAAAGCTTAGAATTGATAGAATGTCCCTTCACCGGAAAAGAGTCTTTAGATCCTATCCACCTTTCAAATGGAAGAGATTTTACATTTTGAAACAATTCTTCAAATGTTGTAGCATTAAATGAACCCAGCAAGATCAATAGGCGCTCAGAATATCTAGAGTTAATATTAACTTTTGCAATTGCATTAATATCACTATCAAATATCACTCTACCATTTTGAGTTTTTATATTATTTATTCCCATTCTTCTTATTTCTCTTGATACAAGCCCCTCTAAACCTAACAAACAAGGACAAACATATTTAATATTTTCCATTTATTCAAATCTCCTAAAAAATTAGGGAGCAGACAACAAACGCCTGCTCCTATATATTAAAAAATAGAAAGGATTTAACTAAATTATTGAACGTCTGGTTCCAATAAGCCATATGATCCATTTTTACGTTTATAAACAACATTAATTTCGCCAGTTTCAAAATTCCTAAACATATAAAACTGATGCCCTATTAAATTCATTTGAAGTATAGCTTCTTCTATACCTAAAGGTTTAACTGGAAAATGTTTTGTTTTCACTACTTTATACTCAGGTTCTTCATCTGATTCACTTATATTTTCTGCCTCCAGATATTCATATAAAGATTGAGATTTTATTTTCTTTTCTAACTTAGTCTTATTTTTCCTTATTCTTCTACTTAACATATCAACAACAGTATCAAGAGCATCATTCATTTCACTAGCCGTACTTTCTGCTCTATAGACCATACCATTATGTTTTATAGTTACCTCAACAGTTTGACGGTTTTTTTCTAGAGTTACAGTAACATTAGCATTTGCATTATCTCCAAAAATCCGATCGAATTTAGAGAGTTTTTTTTCTACTCTTTCTTTAAAATTGTTTCGTAATGTAACTTTTCTAGCAGAAATAGTAATATTCATGTTTAAACCTCCTCTATAATAACCATTGCATTATAAATTTATATCTATTATATCACAAGATATAAAAAAATAAAATAGAAATATGTAAAAATATATTTAAAATTGGACTATAATTTTATAATATTTGACAATTTCTATAAATATAAAGCTTATTGAAAAGAATTAAAATAAGTTGTAAAATAATAAAAAAGATTTATTTTAGGAGATGTTAATTTTGAAAGTATTAGTTGAAACTTCTGCTAGACATGTGCATTTATCTGAAGAACATTTAAAAAAGTTATTTGGAGATAACGCAAAACTTACAAAGAAAAAAGATCTTTCTCAACCAGGTCAATTTGCCTGTTTAGAAAGAGTGACACTAGTTGGCCCAAAAGGTGAAATTAAGGGAGTCTCTATTTTAGGTCCAGTAAGATCTAAAACGCAAGTTGAAATATCACTTACCGACGCTAGAAAAATTGGATTAAATGCAAAAATAAGAGAATCTGGATGTATTGATGAAACTGATGGTTGCAAGTTGATAGGACCTGAAGGGGAAATAACCATAAACAATGGAGTTATTGCCGCTAAACGTCATATACATTTAAACCCTAAGGAAGCTTCAAAATTTGGAGTTAATGATCAACAAATTGTATCAGTTGCAATTAAAACAGATGAAAGATCCGTTACATTTGGGGACGTAGTTGTCAGGGTTAATGAACATTTCAAAGCAGCTATGCATATTGATACTGACGAATCAAATGCTGCTGGTATCTCGGGGCAAATCTATGGAGAAGTAATAGTCTAAAAAACTTGCTTATTAAGGTTGTTCCAAATTACTTGCTAAAGTAATTCATAATATAATTTATTGGTGTCTATTTGAAAGGAGTAGCAAAAATGCTGCTCTTTTTTTATCCTCTTAGTCAAAAAAACGCAATTTAATTTAACTATAACATGCCTTTAAAAAGTTTTCGCATGCTTTTCATATAACATATTGTTCTAACTTTTAATGTAGTACCTTAATTATATATTGACTTTTTTAATCTATTATGTTACGATAAATTTGGTGATGGATATGATATTAACAACCAAAATAGCTTTGTATTTTGAATATCGATGAGACATTATACAAAGCTAAATAATATAAATCTCATCGGTTGATATTTAAAGGTAGTTTATACCTTGTTTTGTTGACCGATTTTTTAATTTAAGCTACGGATAATGTTATTTATTCTGTAGCTTTTTTATTTTATAATTTTAAGGAGTGAAAAATAATGGGAATACTAGAAGTTCTAAATTTAACACATTCATTCGGAGACAAAATTCTATATAAAAATGCAACATTCGAATTGTTTAAAGGAGAACACATGGGAATTGTTGGGCAAAATGGAACAGGAAAAACAACTCTTTTGCAGTCACTTATTGGCAATATAACCCCAGATCGTGGTGATATACGATGGCAAAAAAATATTAAAATTGGATACCTTGATCAACATGCAAAACTCGATCAGGAAATTACCATTTTTGAATATTTAAAAACAGCTTTTGATAATTTATATAAAATAGAGCATGAATTAAACACAATTTATGAAAACATGGGCGAAAATATAAACGATGAAATATTAGAAAAGGCCTCCAACTATCAAAGTTTACTCGTTAACAATGGTTTTTACGAAATAGACAGTACAATACTAAAAATTTCAAGCGGATTAGGGATTAACTCTCTTGGAATGGACAGTATCCTAGAAAACTTAAGCGGAGGCCAACGGGCAAAAGTAATACTAGCAAAACTTTTACTAGAAAATCCTGATATACTGCTTATTGATGAGCCTACAAAC
>CAKSGI010000266.1 GCA_934454005.1 uncultured Eubacteriales bacterium
ATTTTTATATTAGTCCTTTTATTTGAATATCTTTTGGTTGTGGTTGATTGTAAACAGTTATTTGTTCGGTTTTATCATAGATTTGTAAATTTTCATTTTCTATGTCTTTTGATGATCTATTGTATTTAAAATAGATTTCAATTTTATCATTATATAGCTTAATTTCTTTTACAAGCATATCTATCATTTGTTTTGGCTTCTTTTTTAATGCGGTTTTTAGATGTGTAATTATATCATCTTCGGTGACTATCATTTTTACTCTTGTTTTTTCAATCAAAAGTTTTCCTTCTAGTTCTTCTTTTTATTTTTCAAGTTCTTCAAGGTGTGTTTTTGTTGATGTTGTAAAAATACCAGACTCAATAGCAGTCATAATATTAAAAATTTTATTATCTATCTTTGATATATCCTTATTTATTAGTTTTAAGACACTGTCATTTTCAAGTCTTTTGTTCCAAACTTCAATTATTTGTTTCGCTATTGTAACTATTAAATCATTTGTTGCAAAAGTATCAATAATAGCATTCACTACTAAATCTTCAATTAGTTTTTTACGAATAGGTTTAAGCGGGTTAGTTTTAGATATCCTTTTGCCTGAACATTTATAATATCTCATAATAGTTCCATTTTTAGAAGTGCCAGCATCTGAATTTACAGAGTGCCCACAATAGCCACATTTTAATTTGTTTTTAAATAAATATATTATATTAGGTTTGTGTTTTCCATATTTATTGTTTTCAACTTTATTCCTAACAGTTTCAAATAGTTCATCTGGAATTATGTGTGAATAAATGTTAGTAAAAGTTTCACCATTATAAATATATTTCCCAGAATACTTTTCATTTTTTATTAAGTTATATAAAGTATTTCTAGCGAAAGGTTTTCCACGATAAAGAATACCAGTATCTCTTAATTCTTGTAATATTTTTGTTATTAGCCTACCTGATGCAAAATTAAGATATAGTTTTCTGACAATCTGTGCTTCATCTTCATTTATTAACACTTTGTGATTTTCAACTTTATAACCATATAAAACAACTCCACCCGTAAAGTTTCCTTTGTGACTTGTTTCATTCATACTACGCCTAACTTTTTGACTAAGTTCAGCGGAATAATATTCAGCCATACCTTCTAGTAAACTTTCCAATATTATGCCTTCTGGTGTGTCTGGGATATTCTCCATGTGAAAATAAAAAAAGACCGGTTTTTTAAACCTAGCCTTGTGAGATAAAAATATTTATGTTTAATTGTTTAAGTAATAATTTTTTCCATTTACATCTGCAACCAAATTCTGCTACGATAGGGCGGACGAACGGAAAAGATAAATAGGGAAATTTATAAAAGACCGTCTATTTTAAGTCTTGTTTCTTTATCCATAATAGCATTTCTATAATAATCATTTGCTATTGATTTTAATATTTTTGAACTTTCTGGATATTTAATTTGATATTTTTTTGCCTGTTCAATTAGCTGTTCATATTTTTTCATTTCATCAGAGCCATCGCCAATGGTCCTAACCCCTCTAGAATTAAAATATCCGTTTGCAACTCCAATATCAAATGCTTTAGTAGGGTTGTTTTCAATAATTTTCATAAATTCTTCGCTTAGAAAATCTGTTTCTCCATGCCCAAAAGATCTAGCCAATATTTGCCCTAATGACGACTGAACTATATTAATTAAATTGTCATCATCATTTCTAAAATCCATGAATGTTTTAATAAAGTTTTGTAAAACTTGTTCTTCTAGATAAAAACCTTTTGGAAGAGTCATAAACGAGTCAAAATGATAAACTAATGAAGCATCAAATTTTTGGCATGTTATCAATTCAATGTATTCTTTAGGGTTGTAAAAGAAGTATGTTTTAATTGAATTAGGTATCTCATTAAATTCGAAAAATTTTAAATATTTAAAACAAACCTGAACAACCTTTTCGTTATAGTATTCATTATCGATAGTTCTTAAGATTTCTTGGATTTCATAATATTCTATGTGATTGTTGAATTTAAAGTCGTTGACATCTATTGAAATTAGTATATCACAAATCTCATTTATATTGGACTGATTTATATTTTGTTTGTTTCTATATATCCAGCAGATGTATCCTATTGGATTATACTTTTTTATTAAATTCTTTTCTTGCGTGTTTTCGGTGTTAAAAAATCTTCTCTTACTAAATACTATTTTAGTCAATTCATCATCAGTAAGAAATCTTTGAGGTATGTAAATATTGTCATAACAAAAATTTGCCATATTTTTAACTGTATCATAATCCATTTCGTCAAAATATCTATCAACAATTTGCGGATTTAGTTGGTTAAAGAAACCACTCAGTAATTCATATTTATGCGCATTAATTCCACATTCAACAATTATGTTTTCAACATTGTTAATACCTGAAACTATATTATAAAACATTGAGCCACAATATAGATTGTTGGTTACCACATTAATTATGTTATCAATTACTATTCTTGCAGGATATTTTTTTAAAAGTTTTTTCATTAAATTTTGTCTAAATTCTAATGCTTTCTTTTCTTCGTTTTCGTGATTAGTGTCAATAACACTTTTATTAGGACATCCGCTATAACTAAAATCCTTAAAGTATATAAGACTTGCTTTTAATTGATCTTTTGGTTTTAAATGTTTTATTAAAACATTGAACTCATCCAATAAATCTTTTGTTGCTAAGTTTCTTTGACATTTGAGCATAAAGTAAAGCTTTTTTTGCAAATATTCATAAAGTTCAAGTTTGTCTTGATTCTCTTTAACATAGTTTTGCAAAATATAGTTTTTTACTACATCGAAAGATGTAAAATTAATTTTTGGTTGAATATCAATCATTTGTTTTATTATTTTTACATCGGGCTTATCCTCGGAACTGAGAATGTTTTGTAAGATAGTTTTGGCGCTATCAAATATCTCTTTATATGTTGGAGTGTTATTGATAAGTATGGCGTTGCGCCACTTTAATGTTGTTGATGAATAAGAAATCATATCTTTTTTTATTAATTCAAGTGGTAAGTAATATGCTTTTTCTTTATTTTTGCTCACAATATCATTTACCACAGTTTCTTT
>CAKSGI010000267.1 GCA_934454005.1 uncultured Eubacteriales bacterium
AGCGATTTTTCGCTCTATAATGCAGTATTTTTGATACCACTTATTTTTGAGGGACAAAATTATTGGAAGTTAAGATATATGCAAGGGGATTGTTAAAAATGGCATAATTATACAATCCTTCTATGGTTTCGATTACACCTCCAAAAATCTGAAATATGAGCGCGAAGCCACCAATGATTCCTCCCAGTACAACATCCAAAGCAAATACTCCGACCGTGCTGGCAAGATCATACTTATGCGGCACTAGCCAAAGAAACATCCTTCGTATACCGAACGGTACTCCGATGCAGATCCACACCAGGAATATGTTCAGCTGATTGTCTTTGTAAGAGATGGGACGGAACAACATCGCTAACAGTACTGCCAAAGTTACAGGCAGCACCACGCTTCGCAGAAAGATCTTCATTCTGCGCATGTTTCCTCCTTAAATCGACCATTAGTCTCTTTTGTGGGCTAAACAAAATAGGACTAAGCTTAAAAAACCCTTTAATTGCCGAGTCTTTTGAATTTAGTCCTATTATTCCATACGCATCAAATACAATCGCATCAAAATAAGACTTATCATATTGACTATAAATGTCTTCTTTAATCATTGTTTGAATAGTCGCAAAAATATAATCTTTATCAAAATCACGACTTTCTCCAGAAACAATTCCCATAGTTCTAGTATTACCAAAAACACGTTCCAAGGATTTCTTTGCTTTAATTTCGTCTGTCTAGCCAATTTTTTGGACTTTCGGATATTATCTTAATATAAAAAAAATTAGAATCTATACTTAAATGGTATAATAGATGTAGGTCGGCGTTTCATCCGACAGAAAACTGTTAGTGTACTTGCAGATATACTATTAGAAGCTGCAAGAGCTGACGCATCATGATTTTGAGGTATTAGTATTACCAAGATTCTGATGAAAATGAATCAAAACAATGCTCTCACTTAGAGAACAAGTTAGTATTAGTATTACCAAGATTATGATGAATCCCTCAATCAACATGAGTGATTCAACAACACTTGAAGATTTGTGCAATGAGGTTGGGATAGACTATAGTACTCTATAGCTCTAGAGGGAGTTGGTCCCTCTTTTTTTATTGAGTATCAGAATTTCTATCCAATTCTCTCCACAGTTCTTCTACTGATCTTGATTTACATCCAGTTTCTACATATTCCTTATAAACTTCGTGAGCAACAGCGATATCATATTCTTCTTCGACTTCTTTTGCTGAATACACTCTACCAGCCTTAATATCTTCCATTGCTTTCTCTATTTCTTCATTGAACTGTTCTTCTGTAAGAGAACCATATGCAAGTGGTTCTTCATAAGCTGAAAGTTTGCTGATGATTTCTTCTACCTCCTGTTTTGGAAGTCTCACCAATTGAGCTATAGTGTCGATGTCTATACTCATTGTAAGAGCAGATTTAATCACATCAATTTTTTCGATGTATATTCCATTTTGAAACATTTCTTCATAATAATCTTCAGTAGCTTTTCTATATAAATCATCGTTAAAATCGTCAAACAACGTAGAAGTTTTATTTTCTTCAGTGCCTTCAGAATCATTTTTGCCAAATGCAATTGACCTTGCAATTTCCTCCAACTCATCCCCAAATGCGAATGAAATATTTTTAGAAGCTTGCAAAATTGCTTTGTTTATCCGATCGACGCACAAATTTTTCTCTTGTTCTGACTCGCTACATTTATATGAAAGAGCCAGTCTTTTTACTTCTTCTCTCAAAAATTTTTCTTTGTCAAACATAATTTTCTCCTCTTTATCTCATGCTCAGAAATGGTAGACCAATCTAAATTTTTAAGCTCTAAGATTAAATTTTCTAAATCTTGCTTCGAATATTTTTTTAAATTAGGAAATAAAACCTCACATATTTTCAAGTCAGGATTATTCATAATATACTTCGTTATTCTAATGATAATCGAAGAATACACAATGCTACTGCTTATTTTCGTAGGCAAAAAATTTTTTATAGATTTTTACTATCCGTACAAAGTATAATGAAAACGAAAATAGAAATATTTTCCGTGTAGTGGCACGATAAGCTGTACTGTGCTTGGAGCAGGTTAAAATTCCAAGACATTAGGGCATTCGTTAGGATGTTGCGCCCGCATCGGGGATATAAGATGAGTTCGGATTGTGAACTAAAAAAACGATCACAATTAGATATTCAGTAGGATATTGCGACTGACGGCCAGTAGAAAACCACCATTTTGATATTTTGCGTTAGCAAAAGCCAACACTTTTTTTATTTTTTCTGCGATGCTTTTCCTTCGTTACTCGATTTCCACATCGTCCATTTCATCTAATTCAGCTTGGGTAATACCTAATATTCGCATTGCCTCTTCTTGAGAAATTGTTTTGCTCAAATCAGTATTTTGCATTCGCAAAGTTGCGAGTGCCAACAATTTAGCATCGTCCAACTCATCATGTGAGCTGATAAATTTATCTATGGTATCTTTTTTTACATCTAAACCATGCACATTATTCTCATCAAGAAATTTTTGATAACCTCTAAAATCAAATTTCAAATTTTCATTTTCACTATTTGAAATATTTTGATTTTCAAAAAAATCCGCAACCATTTTTGTTTTTTCTTCAAATGTTTTCGTCTGTCTAGCCATATATATACGTCTCCTGAACTACTCAGCAACAAATATTATCATTTATTATTTTTTAATAAATTTAAAAGCTCACGACCTGAAATAACTTCATAATCCACTTTTTCTAAACGACTTTCATTTTTCGGTTTAGAAGAAAGTATTTCACAGAAACGCTTTACTTCTTCTTTATTTTTCAGAAACATTCCATTTGTAAAACTACTTGTTGCCATGATTGCTTCCTCCTTTTATATTTACATAGTAGTTGATAATATCAATATAAATCACCAATTTGGATCAGTCACCTATATTCATAACAATCTTTAGATCCATTTTCACCAAAAATAATTGATCTTGCCATTTTTTCTAACTTATCAACTCATCTCTAAAATCAAGCATAATTGATTCCTCTATATCTAAAGATACCATATTTCAGCTGCAATTTTGTATTTGACTGTAACCGC
>CAKSGI010000268.1 GCA_934454005.1 uncultured Eubacteriales bacterium
TTGCTGAATATTTTAAATAGTATTATGGCGAATACTGTTGAAGATACATATTTTTATATGAAATAGCTAAAAAATTGTTATAATTAAAAAGCACCTGTTTTTATATTAAATATAATAACAGGTACTTTTTATGTAGACATTCTAATCCCACCCTAAGAGCTTTTTTTCTAATTCATCATAATCATAATCTCGCCCATTGAAATTATTGAATTTGGTTTTAGAGGTATTTTTCTTTGGCTCTATAAATTCACCAGGCTTGACCATTTTTATCATAAGAGCAACAAAATTATCAGCATTTTTATTTTTAAAATAATTATATATTTTTGCTATATGTTTAAGATCACCACAAGCACTATTATATATTTTTCTCGCTTCTAAACCTGATATATTATGATTCTTCATCATAAGAATAATTGATTTTATTTCATCCTCATGATCCATTGGAATTTCTTCTTGATAATTCAAGACTGTGGCAGATATTTCGTCAGAAGCTGAATTAGTCTTATGAGTTTTATCTTTATTAGAATGAATATAGAACTTTAAAGACGTTACTTTTCTTCCTGTTTTAATTTCTTCAAATTCAAATTTTATATCCGTTTTTCCCTTTAATTCTTTTTGTGCTTGAAGTATTATTCTATTCTTTACATTTTGATAAATAGAATAAGACTTCTCAGTTACCCCAAGTAATTTTTTGAAAGTTTCTAATTCTATAGTCCAAATTTTTTTAAATTCGTTACACTTTAATAATTCAAATAATCTTAACGAATATTTACTCTTCAATAATAATATATTTTCCAATCTATAACTTGTATAAAGTTCTTTTAATTGCAGCATATATGGTTTTAGTGATGAATCAAACTTTAATATAACAACCCCTTCACCTGTCTTGTATCTAGCACTACTTAACCAAGATAACTGAATAACATCTCTTCCTTCTCTTACTTCAAATACTTTTTTCATAAGTTCTTTAGTTATTTTAGGAATTTCAGTATATTTAGTTTTAGTTTCGATTTCTAGAAGTGACATAAAGTCCTTTATTTTAAATTTATATTCTTTAAATTCTTCATCTGTTGGCTGAACCATACTTGCTAAACTTAATATCAATTTTTGTTCTTGTAAACTTAAATCATAACTTGCAGTTATTAATGAATTTGATTTAGTTACTAAATAGTTTTTATCCATATAATCACCTCATAAGAAGATATTACCACATAACCAATACAAATACAATAGATAAGCATACGTATTATTTAGGTACGCAAATGTATTATTTAATAATATTTTGGGTACGTAAATGTATTATTTAGGTACGCAAATGTATTATTTAATAATATTTTAGGTACGTAAATGTATTATTTAGGTACGCAAATGTATTATTTTAAATTTGAAACCTAGTAATATCAATAGTTTTAGCCTGCTCTAAAACATATAAAACAATATATAGTAAACATATAAAACAACAACTTTAGGATGTTGTCTCATAAGTGTTAAGAAATATATTATAGGTACGTAAATGTATTATTTAAATATTTGAGTTTACAGATATAAAAAATGAAAGTGAAAAATTCTTAATACCTAGTCTTCTATAGTTATTAAGAATTTTTTCATAGGTACGTAAATGTATTATTTAAAAATGAGAATTAATAATTATATTCGTAATATTTAGTTTAATTTAGATACGTAAAGATAATATTTAAATTATTTTAGGTATGTAAAGCTCGTATTTAAAATTTTAAAGCTAGTTATATCAAGGATTAGAAGGGTGTCTAAAACATATAAAACAATATATATAAAACATATAAAACAACAACTATCGGTTGTGGTAGTATTTTTAATATTGGGAATATTCTGTTATTTTATTGACAATAAGAACGTAAGGTCTATAAAATAGATAAAAAAATGAGTTTGAAAAATATTGTTGTTAAATAAACTGAGTTAAAAATGAAACAAAATGAAACGAATATGAAATTAAGCAAAGAGAAAATAGCTTAAAATAAATATATAAATAATTTAGAGGAAGTGATACAAATGAAGCCACCAATTAGTAGAATGGGAGGGAAAAGCAAACTTAAGAAAGTAATAACGGAGAAAATACCTAAGGATCATCTATGTTATGTTGAGCCATTTTTCGGAGCTGGGTGAGTATATTTCGCAAAAGAAGAAAGCAAGGTAGAAGTTATAAATGATAAAGATAGAGAGCTTATAAATCTTTTTAGGATGATAAAAGAACATCCAGGAGAAGTCGAAAGATTATTAGATTTTGAGTTCATAAGTAGAGATAAGTTCACACAATATAAGTCTATAGATGTAGAAGGTCTAACTGAAATACAGAGAGCAGTACGCTTTTTATATTTAATCAGTAATAGCTTTGCATCTAGGGGAGTATCCTTTGGATATACAGCTATAGGAAAGCCTTGTCAGAAGATCTATGATGTTCAAAATGAATTGATGCTATTAAGAGATAGATTAAAAAATACAATAGTTGAAAATAAAGATGCTATAGAGATTATAAAAAAATATGATAGGCCAACAACTTTTTATTTTTGCGATCCACCATATTTAGGAACTTCAGGATATGGAGCAGAAGCTAAATTTACTTTAGAAGATAATATAAGATTAAGAGATACATTATCAAATATATCAGGAAAATTTCTACTTACAATAAATGATTGTGAAGAGATTAGGAAATTATATAAAGACTTTCATATTCAAGAAGTAATGGTGCATTATTCAGTTTCAAGACAACAAGCAGCAAGAAAAGAATATGGGGAGTTGATGATCACCAATTATGAGAATTAGTGATAATGATAAGATGTTAATAGATTATTACCAAAGATTAAAGAGAAGAAAGCAACTGAAGAATGAAATAGATATATTAGAAAATAGTAGAAAACAGCTAGAGTGTTATTCGATGGGAGTATATAGGCAGAGTATAATAAATAGAATTAATGCCAATAAGGAGTTATTAGCAAAAAAGAATCTAGAATATAATATTTTACTAGAAGATACTCTAAAGATTGAGTTAATTATTTTAGTACTCGATGAGGAAGATAAAGAAAT
>CAKSGI010000269.1 GCA_934454005.1 uncultured Eubacteriales bacterium
CCTCCTGGACTTATAACAAGATCTTTTATATTATTTTCTTTTAAAAGTCTAACTACAATTTCAATATTGTTAATATTATTAAATTTCATATTGTTTATCCTCTCTAGCTAATATATAGGAAAGAAAAGATTCAAATGTTAAATAATCTGTTGATAATAGCTCTTCATCGTCAAATTCCACCCCAAAAGCATCTTCAATTTCAACCATCAACTCAATAAATTTAATTGAATTCACATTATGATCGCTTAACTTATCTGTAATTTTAATATCTCCCTCCTCTTCTAAAACATTTTTAATCACTTCAATTAGTTTCTTCTCGATATACATACATTTTTTCCTTTCTGCATAATATTAAAAAATATCAACATTTTTTAAGTACCATTGAGGTAAAAATGATATCACCTGAATCATAAAGTCCTGATGAGTATAAAAGCACATGATCGCCGTTTTGTATATCACCTTTCCTCGTGAAATCACACAGGTTACGAATTGTATCCGTATCCCCAATGTGCCCACCTTGTCCAATATTATCTTTATACATAATTTCTGTTGGCTTTCGTAATAATTTTGCTATAACTGATAATTGTACTAGATTTGTATTTTGAGCTATGATTTTTTTATAATCAGCTATTCCAGCTTTTTCAATGATTCTCCTCATGCTAAATGCGGCCACTGAAGCCACTTGCATATCCGTTATGTTTTGTTTAATGTTCCTATAGCGGTTATAGCTTGGTATCCCATAGGATTCAGCAGAAAAGCTATTAATCTCATACTGACAATTCTCAGATCCAACTAAAGCAACCGAACATCCATCTCCAATCACTGTGAAATTCATAATTCTATCAAACAGTTCAATTCTTCGCATGATATTACAAGCGATAATTATTCCTTTTTTTTCTTTGTTTGTTTCAAAATATGACCCCATAAGCCCTAAGGAATAAATTGAGGACCCACAGCTTTGTGCTACCATATATACAGATGCATTTTTTAGATTACAAATTTCCTTAACTACATATGGAATACTGACATTACTTTTTGTTGCATAACTGTTTACAGTACAAAAAGCAATGTATGCTATATCATTTGGATCTATAGAATACTGACAGATTAGTTTATGAACAATATTACTTATAATTTGAATCTCATCTTCGTCTTTCCAAATTGAAATATTCTGAATACCAATCTTTTGAAAGTACTGTTTTTTTCTTTTTTTTTGCTCATCGTCAATGGATAATTCATCCACAATGTTATTAATATGAACATGATTTGAGGGTATATAGTAGTCTGTATCTATAATTCCTGACATAAACTTTTCCCTCCATATATTGCTACTGGTATATATTCTGTATATAGCATATAATTATCCTCTACTATTCTTTCCTTTACTACCTTCTCGAGATAACATAGAACCCCATAGGTTTCTTTACGCTTTGATTTAATTGCTATAAGGATCTCATTTTCTCCAACACTACACTTGAATTCTTTTGTTATTGCATATGGAACAAGAGGCAATACACGTTTGAAATAATTACCCATAACCGTTGAATTGATCCAAATCTTAGCAAAACCATCAACTCCTAAATGAAATCTCATAGAAGATTCATTTTCACAATAGAACCGTATCCTAAAGTAAATTATCTTATTTATATATATACTTTCTTTAAACATATCTATAAGTTTACAATAATTACCCCTAAAATATGTTTTCGTAAAAATTATATCTGATTTCGGATATTCTATTTTTGCAAAATCATCGTTATATTCTATAACGTTTGTAATTTCAGCAACATTAATATATGGAGTTCTTACATATGTACTTGTAATTTTTTGATTATTCATAGTGGGTACAACATTTCCAATCTCATCCTGTAAAGCTGCTCCCTCGCAATAATTTGGATGATATGAAAGTAAAAGGTCGTCTCTTTCACAAACCGATTCTAAAACATATAGAATCACTTTATTAATGATTATTTCCATCTTCAGTATATGGATTTCTTTACTTTTTCCTGTGCGCCAAGTGAATTTGAATCCATCTATTCCACCTTGATACAACAGACTCCCAACTACATTTTTATACTTAATAACTACAATAAGATTGCCATTACCATCCATAGTTTGTCTTGTCCATATTTTATCAATTTCGATACCCAAAGTACTAATCACTCCCCTTCTGGACATTCAGTTCGAATTTTTTCCACAACTCATATTCAGATTTAAGTATCTCATAGCTTTTATCATTTAGCATTCTGTAATCATTTCTTTTATGAAGCTTAGATTCCATAATAAATGAAGTCCTTATTCCTTGCCATGAATTAGATACAGAATGAATTTCCTCTTTTAGTTGATTTGAGCATTCCTTTGTCAAATAACCTCGTTGGCATAATAGATCAAATAATTCTTCCGTTGTAACTAATCGATTACAAATTCGTGTTAAATTCGAGATAAAATAATTAAAATCATTTGCACCATAATCACACCAAATCGTGCAAAAGCTAACATTCGCTATACTATTTCTAATACATTTTGCACTATAAATAATATCTTCAATTTTGATAGCAAACTCTTTTATATCTTTTTCCACCAGATACTCAAACATTTTGTACTTATTACAACTTTTCAAAGACTCTAGTGCAATCTTATATGGTACTTCAAACTCATTATAGCCAAATTTATCATCATCAAAGGTATACAAAACTTGCTTTTCGTCATCATAACCAGTAAGAAAAACGTAATGTTCTATATGATTTTTGTGCCAATTCATATTACCCTTCAGCCAGTTATATCCATCTACTGATACACAAATATTACGATCTGACGATATTAAATTTTTTATTTGTTCCAATATATTTTCAGGATATAATCGTGTAATTCCAGTTTTTTTTACTTTACTTGTATATGTTCTGAACAACTCTCCATTAATTAGGTCTAGACCATTCATCCAGCCTTCCCCTCCACCATTTTTATATACAAAAAAATTACATACTGCAAGTTCTTCATAGCTTGGATCAAGCGAACTTAAAATAGATAGAATATTGTTGACTTCACAATCAAACCAATGC
>CAKSGI010000270.1 GCA_934454005.1 uncultured Eubacteriales bacterium
TAAATCCAATAAAAGGCACACCTATGGGCGATTTTGCTCCGCTTACAAAAGAAGAAATTTTAAGAATAACCGCTCTCTATCGTTTTATACTTCCAAAACAATATATAAGATTAGCCGCAGGCAGAAATTATCTTCCCGACAGCGGCTTTTCATGTTTCAAATCAGGTGCCAATGCAACAATCACGGGAAATATGCTGACCGTAAAAGGAATTTCAATGGATGAGGATATTCGCACCATAAAAGAAATGGGTTATAAAGTTATCTGATTTTTGATGTATTACGGGTATCTTTTACAGTCAAGGCAACCCCTGCCGCAATACATACAATTCCTGTTATGCAGGATATGACACTTCCTACTGCGGGCTGTTTTTTCACAAAATAAACCGCTGTGGGACCGTCAATACTTCCGCGAACGGTTTCAGACATCTGCATGTATGGATTCTTTAAAAAATATATTCCTGCTGTTATCAGTACAATGCCGACAGCAACACATATAATACTTATACTTTTATGTAACTTTGTTCTTCTCATATTATATTTTTCTATCTCTTCCTTATATAATGCAAGTTCCCGCTTTTCCTCTTCGCAATCTGCGTAATTCTTATCTGCATCAGCATTATCTTTACCGCTGTTAATTAATTCAACAATCGTAATTCCGAATACTTTTGCAAGTTCCTCCAGATTAACGATGTCGGGGATACCTTTTCCACGCTCCCATTTACTGACGGCTTTATCCGTAACATTTATTTTGTCCGCAAGTTCTTTTTGTGTCATATTTTTTTGTTTTCTTAACTTTGCAATATACTTTCCCATTTTTTCAGAATCCATATCATGCCTCCGCGATTTTATAATTTATTTTTTGCTATATGAAAATCTCTATATGAAAATCTTACGATTTTAAATGAATTTTTTCAATCGACGATGCGTAGAGTGACTGGAATTTTTTATCGGTGCGGGTTATAATGTTGTTATTATTCGGTATTTTAACAATTAAAGAATTTTTGACATACCGGGATTTACGGAGATTACATATGAAAATTGCTGTTTGTGATGACGATATTGCGGAACTTAATAACATTTGCGAAATACTAAATAACTATTTTGAAGAAAAAAAATACGATATTTATATTTCAAAATTCGGAAGCAGTGTAGAACTTGCCTCTATTATACAAAAAGAAAAATTCGACATATATATTCTTGATATTGTCATGCCCGTCTTAAGCGGTATGAATCTTGCAACCGAAATACGCAGTTTTGACAAAGCTTCCGATATTATTTTTCTTACGTCTTCACCTGAATTTGCTGTTGAAAGCTACTGTGTCAAAGCAACTGATTACATATTAAAACCTGTTGACAAAAATCGTCTTTTAAATTCAATTAACGAAATTGCCGAAAAAAGAAAATATGAACAAGAAAAATATGTTGTAATAAAGAGCAATATTGGTGTACACAAAATTATGTTATCAAATATTATCTGCGTCGAAGCACAAAAACATCATGTCATATATCACTTAAAAAACGATGAAAAAATCGAATGTACGGATAAATTTTCAAATGTATCCGAATTTCTTTTAAACAACCATGAATTTATTCTCGTCCATCGCTCTTTTCTCGTAAATATGAATTATATACGGCACATTGACGCCACAGATATTTATATGCAGAATTCACTTATAATTCCACTTGCACAACGAAGAGTTGCCGATATTAAACGACATTATCTCGCATTCCAGATGGAGGACTGAAAATATGGATATTTCTGTCATTTTAAATATAACCAACTATATATTTGTATTAATTTTCGGAATCGTTGTATCATTATGTCTCGCAGATATAAGCTGGAAAAAATACAGCAGCTTTTATATAATTACACTTATTTTATTTGCGTTAATTCAGGCTGTTTTCTATTTTGTCCTCGGTGAAACAGTTCTTTATAAATGTTATCCTCTCCTTATACACATTCCGCTTATTTTATTAATATGTTTTTATTTCCACAAAAATATATTAATTTCCGTAACCTCAGTTCTTGCCGCATATCTTTTATGCACACCAAGAAAATGGTTTGGAACTCTTGCAGCATCATTTTTTGACGGTAATACTCTGGTTTCTGATACTGTTTCCATTCTTGTCACAATTCCGCTTATGATTCTCGTTATAAAATATATGTCTCCGTACATAATCCGCCTGAAATATGAATCAAAGAAAACTTTGTTATTATTTTTCATGCTTCCCCTTGCTTATTATATTCTGGAATACGCATTTACTGTATACACTGATTTGCTGTATACAGGCGGAGCTGTTGTCATAGATTTTATGGACAGTTTTATTGTTGTATTTTATTTTATATTATCAATGTTGTCGTTAAAATTTTCCGATGAAAAAAATAAAGCTGAACGCGAAAATCTGCTGCTCACGACGGCAACTTCACAGGCTGCAAAAGAAATAGAACAGCTGTCCTTTTCGCAAAAACAGTCTTCTATATACAGACATGACCTGCGTCACCATATGAATTTTATAAAAAACTGTATTGAAAATAACGAAACTTCACAGGCTCTCTCTTACATTGATGAAATATGCACCGGACTTGAAAACAGCCGTTTTATCAGATATTGCAGCAACGAAGCGATAAATCTGATTTTGTCATCATATGCCGACAAAGCTGCTGCCCAAAACATAACTGTTAATTTTAATGTCACCGCATCAAATTTTGATTCATTTAAAATAGCAGATTTATGCAGCCTGCTTGCAAATGCTCTTGAAAATGCCCTCAATGCATGCACACACATTTCTGAAACTGAACAACGCTATATCAATTTAAAAATTTATGAAAAAAATGAACAGCTCTGTATAAATATTGCAAACAGCTACTGCTCATCTCCAAAATATGCACCTGTCTTTAAAGACGGTATTCCTGTATCATATCGTCCCGGCCACGGAATTGGCGTACAGAGCATGATTTCCGTCATGGAAAAATATCATGGTCTATACGGCTTTTTCACCGACGACAGGGAATTCCGTTTTCAGGCGACTATTAATCTGACGGGGAATTTGGGGATGTA
>CAKSGI010000271.1 GCA_934454005.1 uncultured Eubacteriales bacterium
GGATAAATCTATAGAAAATAAATTACAAGCATTTTTCGTGGAATCTTCCAAAATTTTATTTGTATCTATACATTTTATTTCGGAGATTTTTTGAGCTGTAAATAAGATATGTTCCGAATTACACCTTGTACCTCTATATGGGACAGGTGTCATATAAGGAGCATCAGTTTCTAAAAGTATGCGGGTTAAGGGAGTTTGCTTTACTACATCTACTATTTTTTTGGCATTTTTAAAAGTAACAGCGCCTCCTATTCCTATATACATCCCTAGGTTAATAATTTCCTTTGCCATTTCAACACTGCCAGAAAAACAATGAATAACACCTTTAGGTTTATATTTTTTTAACAAATCTAAAGTATCCTTATGAGCTTCTCGATCATGAACTATTATAGGTTTATTAATCTCTAAAGCTAGTTTTATTTGTTTTTCAAAAATATCTATTTGGTTTTCTCTTTTTGAGAAATCATAATGATAATCTAAACCAATTTCTCCAACGGCAATAGCTTTTTTAAAGTCAAACAAGTTTTTGAGTTTTTCAATAAAATCGTTATTAACTGAGTCTGCTTCGTGTGGATGTACCCCCAAAGCACAATATACTCTTTCGAATCTTTTAGATATATTTATACATTTATTTGAATTATCAATGTCAATACCAAAGTTTATTATGGTATTGACATTTTTATCAAGCATAGATTTTATAAGTTCATCACGGTCATTATCAAATTTAGCATCATCATAATGTGCATGAGAATCAAATATTAGTTTCATATAGCCTCAACTCTATCTTATTATACTTCCCTTAGGGATATCGTCAACAAAAATTACTTTTACATCATTATTTTTACATTCAGCAGCCAGAACCATTCCATTACTTTCGACTCCACAAAGTTTTGCAGGTTTTAAATTGGATACCAATATAATATTTTTACCAATTAATTCCTCGGGTTTGTAATATTGAGATATACCTGATACAACTGTTCTTTTGTCAATACCATCATCTAGTAATAATTTTAAAAGTTTCTTAGATTTTTTAACAGGTTCACATTCTAAAACAGATGCGACTGTTAGTTTAACTTTCATAAAATCTTCTATTCCTATTTTAGCGATACCTTCTATTTTAGAATCTTTGGACTCTGTAGATGAATTAGTGGATATTAACCTATTTAATTCTTCAATTTCTTTTTCAGTGTCTATTCTAGGAAACAAAGTTTCACCCTTGGTTATAACTGTATTGTCAGGAGTTAATCCCCATTTGTTTGCTGATTCCCATGTCATAATATCGTTGTCTATTCCCAGTTGACTTTGAATTTTAGGAACAACGTGAGGCATAAACGGTATTAATAGAGAGGATACTATTCTTAGGACTTCACATAAATTATATAAAACTTGGGATAATCTATCACTTTTTTCAGGGTCTTTTCCTAGTACCCAGGGCATAGTTTCATCGATATATTTATTTGCTCTGGAAATAACTTTCCAAATTTCAGATAATGCTATTGAGAATTGAAATTTTTCCATTTGTTTTTCATATTTATTTTTTAATTCTTTAGCCATGTTTATGAGCTCGTCATCAATAGGATTGTATTCCTTTTTTTCTGGAATTGTGCCTTTAAAATATTTTTGAACCATTGCGGTGGTCCGGGATAGAAGGTTTCCTAAATCATTAGCAAGATCGGAGTTTATTCTGTTGATTAAGGCTTCGTTGGTAAAAGTTCCGTCTGATCCAAAAGGGATTTCTCGTAGTAAGAAATATCTAATTGCATCTATTCCATATCTATCACATAGTATAACAGGATCGACAACATTTCCTTTTGATTTTGACATTTTTCCAGCATCACCAAACAGCCACCATCCGTGACCATATATTTGTTTAGGAAGAGGAAGATCTAGAGCCATTAATATAGCTGGCCAGATTATTGCGTGGAATCTAACTATTTCTTTACCGATGAAATGAACGTCAGCAGGCCAGTATTTTTTGTAATCTGAATCGTCATCAGAGCCAAAGCCCATAGCGGTGATATAGTTTGTAAGAGCATCTAACCAAACATATACTACATGTTTACTATCAAAATCAACAGGTATTCCCCAGGAAAAACTAGTTCTTGTAACGCAAAGATCATCAAGTCCATTTTTTATAAAATTTATCATTTCGTGTTTTCTGCTTGCAGGTGTAAGAAACTCTGGATGTTCATCATATAATTTTAATAATTTATCTGAGTATTTAGAAAGTTTAAAGAAATAAGCTTCTTCTTCCGCCCATTTGACTTCTCTACCGCAATCTGGGCATTTTCCGTCTTTGAGTTGAGTCTCTGTGAAGAATGCTTCACAAGGTTCACAATACCACCCTTTATATTTTCCCTTGTATATTTCACCTTTGTCATACAAAGTTTTGAAAATCTTTTGAACTGCTTTTTCGTGATAATCGTCCGTGGTTCTAATAAATCTGTCATTAGATATATCTAAGAGTTTCCAGAGTTTTTTAAAGTTAGCAACGATTTTATCGACATATTCTTTAGGTTTTACACCATTTTCCTTGGCTTTTAATTCTATTTTTTGACCATGTTCATCAGTGCCTGTTAAAAACATTACATCATAACCTAGGTATCTTTTATAGCGAGCCATAGCATCAGCTGCGACAGTACAGTAGCTGTGGCCTATATGTGCATTACCCGACGGATAATATATTGGAGTTGTTATATAATAAGTTTTTTTATTCATTGTTACATCATTCCTTTTTGATAATTTTTAAACTATATTTTATATTATATATTTTTCAGAACAGGAGTTCAAGATAACAATGGTTTTTGTATTTGTAGATTTGTAGGTTTACAATACATATGTTACAAAAAAATAAAAAAAGTGCGGGAACTTCATTTCTGTGTTAAAGTTAATTTACCACCAAAAACCAATCACATAGGAGGTTCCCACATGAAAAGTATAACACAAGATATGAAGTATCGTCTATCCTTAATTCAGTATGCGGAAAAATATGGAGTTACAAAGGCTGCTATCAAATACAAAACCAACCGTCAGTACATCTACCGTTGGATGCG
>CAKSGI010000272.1 GCA_934454005.1 uncultured Eubacteriales bacterium
GTTTTAGTGGTAAATGATATAATGAATCAAAGACGAACTCAATTTACAAAAAGCGCCGCTAAACAAAGATCAAAACAAGTATATTATCTTTGTATGGAATTTTTGATGGGTAAGTCCTTAAAAAACAATCTTTTTAACCTTGGGATAGAAGAAACTGTATTGACTGCGCTTTCTAATTTAGGTATCAAGCTAGATGATTTATATGAACAAGAACCGGATGCAGGTTTAGGTAATGGGGGGCTAGGAAGGCTTGCTGCCTGTTTTTTAGATAGCCTAGCAACTTTAGGTTACCAATCAATGGGGTATTGCTTAAAATATGAGTACGGTATATTTAATCAAAAATTGATAGACGGGTGGCAGACAGAATTACCAGATTTTTGGCTACCAGGAGGAGAAGTTTGGCTTCAAGGGTATCCAGAAAAATCTGTTGAAGTATTGTTTAATGGAAAAATAGAAGATTCTTGGGATGGGCCTTATCATCAGGTAAATCATGTGAATGCAACAAAAGTAATTGCTGTTCCTTATGACATGATGGTTTCTGGGTATAATGGAAAGGGTATTAGTAGATTAAGATTGTGGGCTGCAAAATCTGCGGATTTTGACATGGGTTTATTCAATAGCGGAGATTATATAAGGGCGATGGAACAAAATGCTATGGCCGAAGTGATTACTAAAGTTTTATATCCTGAAGATAATCACTCAGAGGGAAAAAGCCTTAGACTATCTCAGCAATATTTTCTTGTTTCGGCTGCGATACAAGATATCGTTAGAAGACATCTTAGAATATATAACACTCTTGATAATATACCTGAGGTTGTTGCAATTCATTTAAACGATACCCACCCAGTTCTTGCAATACCAGAACTTATGAGAATAATGTTAGACGAATGCGGATATTCTTGGGATAGTGCTTGGGATATAGTTACAAGAACTTTTGCATATACTAATCATACAGTTATGAGAGAAGCTCTTGAATGTTGGGGTGTAGACTTGATTCAAAGAAGGCTTCCTAGAATATATCAAATATTAGATGAAATTAATAAAAGATTTTGCGCTTCTATGCACGATCTAGGAATAGATGGATATCAAGTTGGAAAAATGGCCATTGTAAATGATGGTATTGTAAAAATGGCAAATTTAGCTGTTGCTACTAGTCATTCAGTAAACGGCGTGTCTAAACTTCACAGTGAAATATTAAAGCAGACTGTATTTCATGATTTCTTTACGGTTATGCCAGACAAATTTAAAAATGTTACCAATGGTATTGCGCATAGAAGATGGCTAAATCAGTCTAATCCTAAATTAGCTAAATTAATTACAGGATTAATAGGAAATGGATATATAACAGATGCATCTAAACTTCAAGAACTTTTAAATTTTAAAGATGATGAATCTGTTTTAGATGAACTTGCCCAAATAAAACTAAAAAACAAAGAACGGATGGCTAAATATATAAAAAAATACAATAACATAATAGTTGATCCTAGTTCAATTTTTGATGTTCAAGTTAAAAGGTTACATGAATACAAACGGCAACATTTAAATGCTCTTAATATATTATCAACTTATCAATGGTTAAGGGATAATCCAAATGCTGAGTTTGTTCCTAAAACTTATATATTTGGAGCTAAAGCTGCTCCCGGGTATTATTTTGCAAAGGAAATTATAAAATTTATTGTAAAACTTTCGGAAACTATTAATAATGATCCTCGTGTTAACGAAAAATTAAAAGTAGTTTATCTAGAGGATTATAGAGTAACAGTTGCTGAACAACTTATGCCATCAGCTGAAATAAGCGAACAGATTTCTCTTGCAGGAACTGAAGCTTCTGGAACAGGAAATATGAAGTTTATGATTAACGGGGCTATAACGCTCGGAACTTTAGATGGTGCAAACGTAGAAATAAATGAGGCTGTAGGTGCTGACAATATAATAATATTTGGTATGACTACTGATGAAGTAGAATCTCTAAAAAAACAAAATTATAATCCAACTGTTCATTATAACAATAACCCTATTATTAAAAGAGCAGTTGATGAGATAACCTCAGGCATCGGTTTAAATAGATTTGAAAATATTTCGAATTCTCTTATAAATCAGGATCCCTATATGGTTCTTGCTGATTTTGAAGATTATTCAAAGGCTCAACAAAAAGCATCCGAGTTATATTTAGATAAAAAATATTGGAACCGTATGTCACTTATAAATATTGCTAATGCAGGTAGATTTGCCGCAGATAGGGCTATTTTAGAATATGCAAATAATATTTGGTTGACTAATCGAGTAGAATAAGGCTTAAGGAGCTATTATAGATGATACCAATTTTTGATTCTAGAGATGTAATTTATAGAAATCCTACAGGAGCAGTTAAAGAGGAAACAAATATCCACTTTAAAATAATAATTCCAAGATATTTATCATGCAGTAGTGCAACTTTAAAAGTAATTGCAGATGACAACTTAGGATCTGAATATTTATCGATGTTTTGGTGCGGAATGTATAACGAAGATCATGAGATGTGGGAATGTGATTATATTACTAAAGATCCAAAAATATATTGGTATTCGTTTGAGATAGATACTCCTAACGGTAAAAAACAAATTAGTAAAATTTTTAAATCTAGTCAAGCTCAGATTGCCGATTCATTTGGATGGCAGCTTACAGTTTATGATAAAGACTTTAAATCACCATCATGGCTTGATGGGGGAATAATGTATCAAATATTTCCAGACAGATTTAACTGTTCAAAAAAAAGTAAAAAGTTAATCCCAGAGGACAGATATATACACAAAAATTGGGGCGAGGAGCCTCAATGGCGTCCAAATGATAAAGGGATAGTCACTAATTCAGATTACTTTTGCGGTGACATTCAAGGAATAATAGATAAAATAGGCTATTTTGAAGAGTTAGGTATAAATTGTATTTACTTAAATCCTATATTCGAGGCTCATTCTAACCACAGATACAATACAGCAGATTATAAAAAAATAGATCCTATTCTTGGATCATCTAAAGATTTTAAAAAATTGTGTCAAAAATTAAAAGAACATGGT
>CAKSGI010000273.1 GCA_934454005.1 uncultured Eubacteriales bacterium
CTTCAGATTCCATCTCACGATGGACACCCTTGCTGTTCAGCTATACACTTCCCACTATCTGGGCGTGTTCGGGACTTGCACCCGTTAGAGCGCGCCCATGGCGCGCAAACTAAGGAAAGGCTACCATTTCGGTAGCCTACTTTAATGGAGTGCAGGGGATTTGAACCCCTCGGCGTTTAATCCTTATCTAAATTGACTTAGCAGGGCACACTCCACAAACGCCCACAACCACCATTTTAATACATGCAATCATCATTATCATAATCATTCTTCCCTCCATACAAATTTTTGCTTTTACTTTTTCTGAAAGATTGAACTCAAATTCAAACGAAGCGCACAAAAAAATTGCCAAGCCAACAATCAAAGGCTCTTTGATTACATTACAGATTATAGTGCAAACCAGATGAATAATCAAGATATAGGTATCAAAAAGGTATCACACCACACACTAAGAGCCGGAAAGTCCGCTGTTTATGCGGCTTCCCGGCTCTCTGTTTACTACTCAAACTCAATTCCGACACCCATATATTGTGGTTTGTCACTTCGTCAAAGCGGGTATTTTGTATGTTCAGCCTACTTATTCTAGTGATTTTTTGAGTTCGCGGGATTTTTTGCTTACATTTTGCTGACTAACTCTTATAATTTCTTCTCCACTTTCTGCCCAATCCAGCAATGGAAATTTAAAAAAATTTTCCATCTTGGACTAATTTCGAACTAATTACATTTATTAGTCCATGGAAAAGTCCTTATTTTTCGGTGTTTTACGATAAGCACTTAGACTAAATCGTTTTTCTTTAGCTAATTTTGTTGCAATAGTGCCAGTAAATTACTTATAGTACACATTTTCTTTGGACTTACTAATTAACTATTGCCAATTGGTTTCCAGTTTATTATAGTTAATTCAATCATAACATGCAACCACTATTTTGACCCCACCTACCGTTTTGCCCTTACTCTCGCTAAAAGCTTGTCTTTATGACTTGTGGAAATAGCATTTTTTTCTATCTTCGGGCCATAAGAAGAAATATAATTAGCGTCTTTCAACTTTTGACATAAGGCCTCATTTATTGCATTTTTCTCAAGCAACACTTCATGTCTTTTATCCATTTGTTTCAAAGTTTGATATTCCTTCGGCATTTTGGCAAACATATTTTCAATCTCGCTAATGCTGAATACTGAAAAATATTTTATCATAAATGCTGGTCTATCCTTAACCTCCAACTTATCCCATGTTTCCTGCACATACTTCTTCAATATAGAAACATGTGTATCTCTAACGAAATCAAACACTTCTCTTGTCATTTGTGATACATTTACTCCATTAAGAATTACGGCTTTCTTCTCATCATCAAGATTTGATTTAAATAAAACATTTATTGTAGTCAGTTCAAAGTTTATGTTGGATATATCCTGTTCAAATTCCTTCCAGTAACGTTTAATAAATAAGGGTAATAATCTGTCAAATGAAGATTGTATTTCATTATACCTACTTCTTGTATATTTAAAATACCTTTGATCAATCATTTTCTGTACTACATTTTGATTATAATTATTCAAATTATCCCCCAATGATTCCATCTCGTAATTCTGCAAGATTTTCTCAATAGTTTCATTTTGAATATCTTTCTTTAGAATTTCTTTTACATGTACATCATCAAGATTCTCATCTGAAATCAATTCATCTATGTTTGCATCTACAAAATCGCACAATTCATCGGTAAACTTGTATTTTTCTTTGTACGTATCCAAATTTTCAATGGTTGCCAACATCTTATTTTCAGCTAAAAAAGTATCAACAAGCGGTTTTACCTCTTCATTCCTTGCATCTAAAGTTCTATACCATTCTTTCAAATCTTCCATTACAATATCCATTTTCTGAATAAGCTGAATTGATAAGTTTTGATCATACTCAAGAAGCTTAATACATCTAAATACCGTATCTATATCTTCCTTTGTATTGGCTTCCGTAGGCAAAATCACCTCTGTAACAAAATCATATATATTACGCTCCAAATAGTCAGTAACCAAACAATCCTTTTGCTTTAATATATATGTATAAATGTTTGTCTGAAAATCAGCAATTGATTCCCCAAACTTAAAATTAATATAATTTTGAAGCATAACTAATGATATTTCAAAAAGTTCATTATTAAAAATTCCTTTTATGATAATATCATTCACGGTTTCTAAATCAACATTTCTCAACTTAACCTTAATCTGAGTCAATACCGCCACTACCTTTTCCGCACCCGAATCCTGTAATTGTTCAATTATTTTGTCCGATTCAGCAATAAATGTACAAATTGAATATTGGGGATGCTCGTCATTTGCTGCAGTATCTTGCAGAACAATATCTTCTACTGTAAGATACATAAAAATATCTTTTAAGTATGATACCTTATCCTGATATCCAAGACCATCATCAGAGCATATATCATACCAAAACAACATTTTCTGCTGTGCAATATTTCTTATATATTCTGCTTTATTCTTGGCTCGCACATAATATTCTTTAATAAATCTTCTACTATCTGCATCATTTTTTGCCAGTTGCTTTGTAAATGCAGATTTCTTTTTCGATTCCGAATTGTCATTATAAAAAAAGTCAGCCAAATCAAAATTCAAGCAATCCTTTTGCTGTTCAAGTTCATAATCAAACAAACGATCAATAACATTACGTGGATGTATAATTCTATAATTCCAATCAGAATTTCCAGCATAGTTACGCACATTGATAATGAAGTTTAACTCATCAGCAGTAACACTTCCAGACAAGAAATAATTAATATACATTTGATAGGTATCGTCTATATACCCATGTCTGAGCATAAATACGAGTAGACCATTTTTTCTCACATTCTCGCCTAATACTTTATCTGCACCATACTCCTTTATCAACGTCTTCATCGTCTTTGAGCGTAACATGTACAGATCCTTCTGCTTATCGAGTAGATTTTGAACAATCTGCTTACGATGTTTCTTGTCTCGTGCGATTGCTCTATCACATTTTTCAAAATAAGTTATTCCATCTGAACATCTTAGCTTTTCTATAT
>CAKSGI010000274.1 GCA_934454005.1 uncultured Eubacteriales bacterium
CGGTAAGCAGTGTAGATGCCACAGCCGAAGATCTGCGTCTCATGTGAGTTATGCTTCAAGGGCCTGCAGCACTCACTTGCTCATCAGTAGCAAGTGAGTGTTAGGAATTCTGCTTGAAATGAATCTTCTGTAATGCTATGCTTGTTTTAAATAGGTTATGTATGAGTATGTCCTTTGTGAATTTCTCTACGCTATTGATTTCATCGACCATTATTTTCTCTTGAATTATGAATTTTTGAGTGTGCATCTAATATCTTGAATTTGTTGTAATCTTTATTGAGTCAATAAAGGAGGATTTTCAATGAGTAATAGCGACGAAATTATTTCTCTTTATGAAAAATATGGATTCGAACTAGAAGACAATCAAAATCCAGAGAAATATCTTGTGTTTTCTCATAGAAAAGGATATTTTCAAAATGCAGAAATTCTTTTGATAGATCTCGATTTTGATTTTCACAATTTAGAAGCAGAATATAAAGCGTCCGGATTTGCTGTTAAAATCAACAAATATTCTAGCCTAGATGAAATTCACTCACAATTATTTTCTGGATTCTTTTTGCCACCAAATAATTGTAAAAAATTAAGACAAGAATATGAGTGTTATGCCAGAAAACAAACTGAAAAAATCGGTTTTTGTGAATATAAATTTATTCCCTGTCGGTTTGTTGATGATAATAATGAATCTCGAAAAAATCTTATCGAATATATTTACCAACGACTTTTTGAAAATGGGCCACAGCTGATTATCGTTGAAGCTGCGGCAGGTTTTGGAAAAACAAGTATTTCTTACGAATTAATAAAGGAATTATCTGCAGACTCAAAAGGAACTGTTCCCATTATTACTGAATTGTCAAAAAATCGAACCGCTTCTATTTTCAAATATGTTTTGCTAACTGAAATTGACAGTAAATTTTCAAACCTTAGTTCAGAGTTAGTTACCTACGAAATAAAACAAGGTAAAGTTCCATTGATTATTGATGGATTTGACGAGTTGCTTTCAAAATCACATGATGATGTTCCATCGAATTTATCTGATTCTGACGAAAAAACTGCTCAAACCATGCTATCTACAATTGCTCAACTGCTCGATGAAAACTCCCATGCAAAAATCGTTTTGACATCAAGAAAAAGTTCGATTTTTGCTGGTGAGTTGTTTGAGGAATGGTCTGATAAACACCTTCCACATTGTCAAATCACCCGAATTCAGATTATTCCACCGGTTGTGTCTGATTGGCTAGATGAATCCAAGATTAAGCTGTTGCGTTCCAGAGGTATTGTATTTGATGATATTTCAAATCCGACCCTTTTAACATTCCTTTCATCCCAAAGCAATGAAGATATTGCTTCTAAATTTACCTCTGTTGATTCAATTTTACAGCAATATTTTAAAATTCTTCTTGAACGAGAGCAAGAACGCCAGTCTCTCCCATTAAAAGTTGATGAGCAGCTCTCTCTTATGGAGAGTGTTGCTGGAACGATGGCCTCGTTTAAGCAATCAACTTGCACGAGTTCTGAAATAAAGGATATAATTCGCATGTCTCTCGGTGAAGATATTCTTGAGTATTTGGATCGTTATAGTGATTTTTCTAAAGAAGATGTTCCGACCGAAGATGAATTTCTACAAAAGCTTTCTCATCATGCGCTTTTAGATCGTATTCCAAACACATCTAACTCTATCGGATTTATAAATGATTTTATATTTGGATATTTAATCGCCGAAGCAATTACCATCCATCAATTTCCGGATTTGTCACCTACAGAGATCGAAGAAAAATATTGGAATCTTATGGTGACCTCTTACGGAAGTTGTAGTCAAAAGAAACGAGATGCATTGTATCGCCTTATTACCGATAATAAGGTAGAATTCACTCCTTTTGAAGAATTGCATACTGATCTTGCTCTTCTCCATAAGACATCTCATGAATACGCTCGTCGCTATTACGAATCTGTATATTTTGGCGAAAACATTTTACTCACATCGTCAAATTTCAAAGATTGCGTTTTTTCGTGCTGTACATTTAATTCTTGCTCGATTTTCTCTGATGCATTCGAAGACTGTAAATTCTATGGATGTCACTTTTATGAAGTGAAAATCATTCCCGCCAATAATCAAAAAAATTGTAATCTCATTTTTTCAAATTGCTGTGGAGAATCAGAGCTTCGAAAGATTTCTTGTAGAGAGCCGATCCTTTCTTCCGTGAATACTGAAACCGAATACGAAAAAAAGGTTCTTGAACAATATTGGCGTCCGGGTAGTGATCATGCTGATAGAAGAAGACTCTTCTCTACTTTGTTTAAAGGTTATTCGCAGCAAGATTACGATGGAATATCAGAAGCAATAGACCGTCTTTACGGAAAGGATATACTGTTGCATAAAAGTAATTGCATTGAGTTGAACTTTGAAAAGATGTCGGAAATCAGAGAAATTCTCGGGAGATAAAAACGAATGGATAATGCTATACTCGATTTACCCAGTAGACCTATGAACGACCTCATTAGCGGGCTTGAAATGTATCTTCAAAAGGCTGGTTTGTATTTTAGAATCTTTGGGAGAATTAAATCTTCTGCTTCTATTGCCGAAAAAATCAAGCGAAAAGGATATTGTAAGTCTGGAAATCATCTGCAAGACCTCATCGGTATTCGTATTGCTTTGTATTTTTCGGACGACGTTTCTCTTTGTCAAAAAATCATAGAGAAATATTACACAGTTGACAATATTTCAAAAACAGATATTGAACCCGATAAGTTTTCTCCAGAAAGACTTAACCTTGTATGTCATATGCCAGATGATGTTGCTGACCAGTTTGATTCGTTTCTATGGGATGAATATCCTATTGACAGGACTTTCGAAATACAAATAAGGACAATTTTTTCGGAGGGATGGCATGAAGTAGAACATGATATTCGATATAAAAGTCTCGCAGATTGGAAAGAACATCCTGAATTGTCAAGAAATTTAAACGGTGTGTTTGCCACTCTTGAAACTTGTGACTGGGCAATTCTCTCTCTTATAAATGATCTGGCTTATCGGCAATATAAACGCAATCAATGGG
>CAKSGI010000275.1 GCA_934454005.1 uncultured Eubacteriales bacterium
AATATAAACCGCATAAATGGAGGGGGATTAATTTGAGTGAAAAAGACAACCAATTAAATAAGAGAGATAGGGCTAAGAAATTAACTGAAAGAGAAAAAGGTAGAGATGTTTCGGTTTGGTTTGAAAGTAAAAGCAATTTTATGCATCCTTTAAAAGAAATTGTAGCTAACTCTACAGATGAAATAAATAACAACTTTGATGAAGGTGTAGTTACAATAACATTAGAAAATGATATGAAAACTATATCTATTAATGATACTGGAAGGGGGATTCCGTTAGAAGTAAAAGGAGAAGACGATGAGCCTTATTGGGAACTGTTCTTATTAACTCTTTTTGCTGGTACAAACTATGATAATGAGGAAAGTGGAAAAATAACAACTGGAGAACATGGGTTAGGTTTGACTGTTACAAATTACTGTTCATCAAAATTTAAAATAATATCATATAGAGAAAAATTCATAGGTAGTATGTCTTTTATAGATGGTGGGGTAATAAATGAAGAATTTTCTTTAAAAGATAATACAGAAGGTATAACAGGTACATATATAGAATTTAAACTAGATGAAGAAATATTTGGAGATTATAAATATGATCCAGAAGAAATAAAAAGTATAATAAATAAATTAGCAGGCAGTAACAGCAAGATAAAATTCATATTTCAATTTAACAATGAAATATTTGAATATCATTACTCATCATTAGAAGAATATTTTGACACTATAACAAATTTAAACACATCTTCTAAGATTATAGGTGTTACAAAATCATTTGGAAGTGGAGTAGATTATAATACCATAGAAATAGTGTTTTGCACATGTGGTGAGCCAATTCAAGAATCGTTTTTAAACATAACTCACTTACCTTATGGTGGAACAATAAATGAAGGGGTTATAGATGGAGTTAGAAAATTCATAAACAGCAATTTAGATAGTAAGTCAACGCAGGTTTCAGCAAAAGACGTTGAGGACAGTTTAAGTTTTGTAGTTAATGTAATGAGTGTAAAATCAGAATTTGCAAACCCAACAAAGTTATCTACTAAGAAGAAGTTATATAAAACGATAGTAAGTCAATATGTGCGTGAATTATTAGAAATATTTAAGCTTGAAAATGAAAAAGAGTTTAGTAAATTCACAAAACACATATTTGAGGTACAAAAGTTCAACGCTAAGTCCCAAGCAAATAAAAAAACTTTAAAAAAGAAGTTGTCTGGAAAAATATCCATAGTAAATAAAGTTGAAGGTCTTTATGATTGCAAGTCAAAAAATAAAGATGAGAATATGATATGTATTTGCGAAGGTAAATCAGCTTTAACATCTTTATTAGATGGAAGACAAAATAATCAAGCTGTATTCCCAATTAGAGGTAAAATACTGAATTGTTTAAAAGCTTCTTATGAGAAAATATTCAGTAATGACATTGTTATGAATTTTTATAGAGCATTAGGATGTGGAATAGAAGTTTCCAGCAAACATAATAAAGAATTACATAATTTTTCATATGAAAATTTAAGATATTCAAAAATATTAATAGTAGTAGATGCCGACTTTGATGGTATAGGATCTATACTTCCGTTAATATTAACAGTTTTATATAAGCTAAGTCCTTCTTTAATTAGAGATGGAAGAGTATACCTTTGCGAAACACCTAAATATGAGATTCAACTAAACAATGATAAATATTTATATGCAATAGACGATAAGGAATTAAAAGACAAGAAAATAGAATTAAAAGATAAGAAATATAAAGTACATTATGTAAAAGGATTAGCTGAACTTAATCCTGAAACTATGGCTTATTGCTTATCACCTGAATATAAGAATATTACAAAAATTACTATGGAGCAAGCGGAAGAATCAATAAAATCATTAGAATTATTTATGGGTGATAATATAAAAAACAGAAAAGAACATATATTAAATGAGTTTTAAAGGAGAGATTATGGCTAACAAATATCAAGTAGGACAAATTTATAAGAGTAAATCATGTGGTAAATATGAGTTAGTAGAAAGGGTTAAAAGTAAAATAGCAACTCCACGTTGGAAAGTAAGATTTTTAGATACAGGGTATGAAACTGAAGCCTATACAAACAATATAAGGACAGGTGGAATCCTAGACAAAACGTTACTTAATCCTTTAGGTAGGTATCAAATAGGACAAGTATTAGAAACTAAGGATAACGATAAAGTTGAGATTTTAGATATACAAAGGTTAAAAAAAGACAATAGCAATAAAACTAGAACTTATTTAACTGTTAAGTTTCTAAACACAGGCTACACAACAAAAACATTGCCAGAAAATATACACAATGGACATCTAAAAGATTTTTTAAAACCTTCAGTAATGAATGTTGGAATGTTAGGATATCTTCCTGAATTTGAAGGTAGGCTAAAAGATCAACAAGAATATAAATTATGGGAAAGTATATTAAATAGATGTTATCAAGAAAGCTATGAATTTAAAAATAAATCTTATGAAAAGGCAGAGATATGTGAGAGATGGAAAAGGTTCGATTATTTCTATAAAGATTTGCCTTTAGTAGAAGGGTATAAAGATTGGAAAGAATATAAATTACACAATAAAAATAAGAAAAACATATATGAGTTTGATAAAGATACCAAAGTATTAGGTAATAAGATATACAGTCTTGAAACTTGTAGGTTTCTTCATAAAGAAATTAATGCTGGGTTTACATCTTGGGCTAAACCTGAAACAAAAATAAAATTACTAGATAGAATCGAGGTATGTTATTAATGAATAATATTGAAATACACGAATTACTTAATAAAAATTGTATGGATTATGCTAGATATACTATATTAGATAGAGCTATCGTTGACTTAAGAGATGGAATGAAAAATATACACAGAAGGATTGTATGGTCTATGCATTTAGATGGATTACATCACGATAAAAGTAGAACAAAATCAATTAATGCTTCGGCGTCAGTTTTAAGATTTTCACCACATGGAGATAGTTCTGTATATGGTGCTTGTGTTAGATTAGCTACGGATAACGTAATGTATCCTCTAATTGACGGGAAAGG
>CAKSGI010000276.1 GCA_934454005.1 uncultured Eubacteriales bacterium
CATCAATTCAACGCCAACCCAATTACTTGAAATTGACTCTCTTGCACTTTGAATTGTAACTTGTAGTTTATCTGATTCTAACTCCTCATAATTCATATTCATAATGGAATGCAATAACATCTCCACAAATTTATTATTCCGACTCCATAAGATAAACCTTTCTAACCATTTGTCTGATAAATCATTAATGATTTTCAGAATAATTTCTATACTAATTGCTCCAATTACTATCGCAATAAATTTATACATTTCTGTATGTAGGGTTATCATTTTGACAACTATTGAAATGATAGCTGATGAAAAAAGCGGCAAAATCACTCCCAATATAATTGTCAGAGGAAAAACAATTCTTGTATATGGATACCACTCAAATATTTTTTTGTATAAATACCTTATATGCTCAACAATATATTTTAACTTCATTTCCGCTCCTTCTTTACTCATGAAAAATAATTAATTATTTTTTCTATCAATTCTTTCATATCAATATCTTCACCTAAAATAAATGCTTCTTTTCCAGTATTATGTAATATATTACTTTTAATTTTTTTTGCTTCAACTTCTCCTATCTTTCTCTTTTCTCCATACATTCCTCTCCATGTTTGTTCTGCAATTAATGGAAATACTACTACCCCTAGCACTTCACATTCTCCTAATTGTTCTATTACATTTATACTTCTTTCTATGTAATTCATTTCATCATAAGAATTTATACATAGAACCACAGCATCTGGATTCGTAGCCATCAAAAAATTTAACTGTTTGTATGTATAATAAAATGTATTTTTATACTCATAAGGTACAGTTCCTGATTGAGAACCTACAATAATAATTTCATTCTCTTTTGATATTTCATTCATTTTATAATTTAAATATCTTATTTCGTCCTCCCCATTTAAATAAACCGTTCTATTATATCCCATGGGATAAATGCAATCAAAACCAAATAACAATGCATTTGGTTCTGTCCCCAACTGTCCCACTTGATATCCTTCATCCATCAATCTTTTTCGCAGTTCTAGTTGCAGTGTAAACTTTCCCTGCTTAGAACTTGTTCCAAAAATCCCAATTACTGGCTTATTTATATAAAAAAGTTTTCCTTCTCTAAATGGTGCTAAACATTTATTAACAACTTTCGGAAAATAAATATTATTATTACCACATTTATTTTCATCTATTTTATCAAAGCTATATATGTTTTTTCTTCTAGCAATTGCTTCTTCTATTAATTCATCAACTATATTTCCTTTATTTATATAAGACAACATTTCTTCTGTATGACCGATAATCAATGTATCAAACAAGTTCCATTCAATATCATTAATATTTTTAATAATATACTCCTCTACTGATTTATCCAACATAATATCTGTAGTCTTTCTTCCGACATTTGAAGAATATTTTGTATCATATATTTCTATAACCTTAAAATCTAACAATTCTGGATACCGCACAAAATTATGCATTTCCTTATTAAACGGAAAGATTACTGCTTGATTTATTTTATAATCTAAAATTTTCTCTTCTCTTCTTTCATACGATATTGTTTTTATTGATTTTGATTTTAAATATTCTAAAATACTTTCAAATGATTTTATTCCACTTTTATATATTTTTATAATTTTATTAGTAACGTGTGCACATGCAAAACTACTCCCCTGTACTATTATATTATCTGGCTCGCACCACTTTACCCGCTGCATTCCACCCTTGGCCGCTACATTTAACATGTCATCTTCATAAAATATGAAATCATCAATTTTTCTACACAAATCACTTCCATCAACTCCAATTACACAATCAAATGCTGCTGGATATGATATAGCACCTCCATTATCAAAAGCCGAAACTAAAATTACTCCTTTATTATACAATTTTTGACATATGCTATACATATCACTACTATTTAGACTAATTGTTCCTAAACTCATATTAATTATATCTATATCTAAATTATTTAATATATATTCTAATGCAAAGCAGATTATCTTTTCATCAATTAATTCATTTTTATCTACTACTTTAAATATATAATAATTGCATTCTTCATTATTTTTCCTTATTATTGAATAAACTGCCGTTCCGTGCCCATATGAATCTTGAAAATTATGTTCTACTTTAATTTCATTTTCATCTTGCACTACAAAATTATAACCGTTAGCTATATTCTCACAGTGTTTAATTCCACTATCTAGTATTGCTATATTCATCGTTGCCATCCTTTTTTATTTCAGCCTAAAATCATATCAAGTAAAATTATGTATATACTTTGATATGATTTTAGACCAATCATTTTTTGAACTTTACTACTTACTGCACTTACAATTATTTCCTTCTGCATGATAAAGTTCAACATTCTTCTTTACCTGAAGTTCAGGTTTTTTAAGTTCCTTTTTCATATCTTTTTCTCCTTTCTTAAATATTATTATATTATTCTTATATAATAGAGAATAACTATAACCTTTTATTATTTAAAAATTCTTCCAGAATTGCAGAGAATGAATTAAATGATTTTATACTATTAACATTAAGTAATTCTTCAGGAATTTCTATTTCTAATTTGTCCTCTAATTCAACAATAAAACTTATAAACATTATAGATTCTGTTATAAACTCTGTTAAATCAGCATCATTCTCACCTATATCTCCTGTTTCAATTCCTAACTCATTTAGAACTTCTATTACACTATTTTTTACTTTATTCATTATTTTCCTCCTTTAAAATCAAAAAATTTTTTCTGTCAATCATATCCAAAATTATGTCTTTGCCTTTTTCGTTCGGGCAATTTATGCCACCTCTCATTATGTTAGCTTTTGGACACGATCTTGATTGACAATTCCCCAAATAATTACATTTTTGACATGTTCCACCGACTTCATGCATAAACCACTTTCTATGCTTTATATTTTCTATTTTCATCTCTCCACTTAATAACATTTTACCAATTTTGTTATCTTCAAATTCAAAATCCTCTGTACATTTATATATGCTTCCATCATACCCAATCACATATGAATATTTTCTTCCAGCTGGACATAATCC
>CAKSGI010000277.1 GCA_934454005.1 uncultured Eubacteriales bacterium
CAAAAGATTCGTTTGTAAAATCTGCGGTTTTTATCTTATCAAAATTTAAACGTCTATTTATAGCACTAATCAACATTAAAATTGCCGTTAATCGTTGTTGTCCATCTATTATATTAAAAACAGTATTATCGGTAGTACTCACTAGTACTATTCCTAAAAATTTAGATTCTTCCAAAACATCATCTACCAAAACTTGTATATTTTTTGTGCTCCACCTAATTTCTCTTTGATATCCTGGTATATTGAATACCCTATTTTCAGGTAATTCGTATTTCTCCCTTCTTTCACTTTTAGTATTTCTCAAATAACCGATTGTGTTTTTTCCCGCACCCAATAACTCTTCAACTGTTACTATCGCACTTATCATTGATTCCATAAAACTTATCTCTCCGTATTATTTATTACCGTAACTTTACCCTCTGTGAATAATTGGGTCTATCTATTACAATCTCTTCCATTTCAAGTTCTTCTATAAGTCTTAATAGATTTCCCAACATTTTTTTAATATCTTTTCTATAAGGCTTCGGATCTGAAACAACTGTATTATGAAGGCTTGCAGACAATTCACCAAAATACATGCATCCATCGTTTTTTCTCAACGTATCAAGAAGCCACAAATATATATTACTCCACCTAAATATTTCTTTCAGTTTGTCTTTATTTCCATCAAAAAACTCATCAAGAAACGAAAAATATTCACCTGATTTTAGTTCAAAATCATCTGGTAGTTCATAAGAAAATAGAGCATTAATATGAGGATTAAACAATTTTAATATTGAATTATCCCAACTAAGTCCTTCTTTTCTTTCTTCCTTTTCAACTAAATCATACTGTTTCTTTAAGTTTGTCATGATATCCGAATCAATTAAAATCGCATCATTAAACAAACCACTTATTTTATCAATATCGCCAGGCTCAACATCGACAAACGCAGCCATTTCCATATTCCCCGATTTTCCAATATTCAATCCGGAATTAGTTACATTTGCACTTCCTACAAGACCTCTCTTGTTATCAACGATATATGTTTTAGCATGGAGATCAAATCTTACATAAACTTCCCAGCCATGTTCAATTCCATATCTTAGTATTTCAAAGTCTGTACTACCTTTCAATATATCATCTAATCGAAATCGCACCAGCAACTTTTTCTCTTTCACTTCAGTATTTATTTGTGAATCCAGATACTTAAGTGTTTTTTCTTTACAATACGCAGTTATTATTTGAACCGAATCTATAGCTTTATGTAATTCCTTCACTACAGCATCCATAATCTCATTCGAAAATAAAATCGCCATATCTTCACCTACTTATTGTTTCTAGGATTCAGTTGTTCTGAAATATAACTATTTAATCTGTTGTACCAAGCAGTCATGAGTCGATCATTCTCAACTGACTGATATGTATCTGTTTTTCTAATTGACTGAATCAATGATGCTAAAAACAATTCAAACGTCGTCCTTACCTCACTATTTGAATAAATCTTACTCAAAAATGATGTATAGAACTTATGACTTGTGTTAATTGTAATAACCGTTGTTTTAAGAACAGGCTTATAATCAAATGCTGGACTTCTTTCACCTTTATCCGCATAAACAAAGTTTACAGAATTATTAATAAATGCTGTTCCTTGTTCATCTGTAGGATTTTCATATCCAAGTTTCTCTAGTTCCTCTTTACCTGTTTCTGCAACTATTTCTGGAGATGTTTCTTCCTCTTCATTTTCTTCGTCATCTTCATCAATAATAGCAGGATCACGTTCTACTGTATTTATTATATCCGTACTTGGGCTTTGCGTATCTTCAAATGTTCTAGTATTATGTCTTGTTTCCTCATTCTGAGCATACATTGCTTTGATTGTAGGAATTATTGTTTCTGCTAGCTGATTCCAAATTGGCGGAATATCTACCTCATCAGGATCAAGATCTGCAACATCAACCTTTTTCAATTCTACATACTGCTTGTTATTCGCTACACCAAATGCTTCATCAAGCTCTGGTTCAAAAATAATTTCACATCCCCACCATCTATGCTGTGGTTCATTAATAACATTATAAAAATCAAATCTCCTAAAATCGATTTCCCTTCTTGCTCTAATTACAGAAATTCCCTCCATTTTAGCAGCATATTTGCCTAAAGCGTAATTACCTGGATTTGCTGGAATAGCAGTTTCATCATAAAACTTATCTTTAACAATCGAAAATTTAACCAAAACCGACGACTCAGCTTTATTACCATTTTTATCAATATATTTAATTGGAATAGTTACTTCCCCCGTCCCAGTTCCTTTGGCTGTATATAATTCGAAAGGTGCTTCTATTCCAGATTCCTGCCCTGGCTTATAAATTCTCTTAGGCTCACTTTCTTTACAAAGAACACAGTTATCATCCATTAAAAATAGAGGATCATTTGGTGACACATCAATTGCTGCATCTGGATTTTCATCACACACAATTTTAATCTTACTTACCCCATCATGAATAAAATAACGAAATTTCTGTCCTAAGCTAAATTCCAATCGTTCTGTCAATGGTCCACGCGTCTTAGGATTTATTCTATCGCATTTTTTCCAGATTACTAATGTTCCAGATTTTGAAAAATCATACTGTTCAAGTATAGTCTGATAATGTATATATGATGCATACGGCTCAGGAATAAAAGTTAATTCTGGATCTTCAATTTCAGTCTGCACGCCATCCTTTATCTTATTAATATCAAGATAAACCTTTTGCGCATTCTCAATACCATTTTGCCATGAATATACTTCTATTTCAGGGCAAGCATACAATGAAGCCTGCGGCAAACCAACACCAAATCTTCCCATTCCCTTTCGAGCATGTCTGGTAGATGCGCCAATTCCTAAACATTTTCCAAGTGTATCTCCTGACATACCATCTCCATTATCTAAGAAACCTATCTCTGTTACAACCTTTCTACCCGATGTTGCAATCCCTTCCCGTAAAATCACAAAAATATTTTTAGCATTTGCTTCGACAGAATTATCAATAATCTCAGCTACTGCACTCTCAATA
>CAKSGI010000278.1 GCA_934454005.1 uncultured Eubacteriales bacterium
TAATCATATTTTTCAAGAATCAAAGTATAAACTTTTTCTACTAAATTATCCAAACTAGTAAAATCTTCAATATTAATCTGGAATATATCAAATGTAATATCATACTCTTGTTCAATATCTATGATTAATTTAACAATTTGGATTGATTCAAAGCCTAAATCTTCAACAAGATTAATACTTTTAGATTCACTTTGCAGTTCATTTATATTACATAATTCTTTAATTTTTTTATATATTTCTTCTTTTGAAATCATAATAATTACCTTCCTTTAACTTTGTTTATTTTTAATATCTTAATAGTAAACTATTGAATGTCGCGCCTGCACCTACTGACTGTAAAAGAATATAATCACCTTTCTCCATACTTATATCATTAATTGCATCATTCAAGTTAATAAAAGCATCGGCATCTCCTAAGTGTCCATATCTACTAACATTTTTCAAATATATTTGATCTGGTTTGCACTTAAGTCGTGGAGCATAAAAATCCCATTCCATTGCACTTACATTTTGAGGAATAATTATTTTAATATCACTAATAAACAAATTATTTCTATGTAATATTTCATTTATACTATCTACCCCATTGTGTAAGTATTGAAAATATGACATGCCTCCTTTAGGTGTCTTGTTCAAATCATAATATTCACTATTTGTTTTTGTATAAGAATCTACATAAGTCATCTGACTCGCATCTTCACTTACGATTATTCCAACAACACCATCTCCAATTATTCCATACCCTTCTAACAATCTTCTTCTTAGTTCATCTTTAAAACTATGTGAAACAATCAATACCCGTTTTGCTTGTCTGCAACGAATCAGTGAAGTTGCTATTGCCATCGCATTAATTTGTGTTCCACATTGCTGATTCAAAGTCATATAATTTGCATTAGTAAATTTATATTTATGGATATAATACAATTGGTATACCACTTTATCTCTAGTTGCTTCTGGAATATCAGTAGAATAAAGAATATAATCTATCTCATCTCCATTATAATAGTCCATCAATTTTTGAAAAAAAGCATCCAGCAATTCAATTCTGTTCATATTTTCTTCATAAACAACTTCATTATATTTTGATGTCTCGATAAATCGTTCTATCTCCTCATTTGATATCGAATAATCATAATTTTTCTTCATCTTCTCATAAAATTGATGAACTGACATTTTTCCTTCTGGTAAATATGTTACTATCTTTTCAATTCCAATATTCATTTCATTAATTCAATGACTAAAAGTGTCATCTTTTCCCTCTCCATAGTATTTTTATTTTTTGATTATTTAAAAATCAAATAACTGTTCTGCATCAATTTTTTCAACATAATTATTACAAGGTTCACCAAATGAAATGAACATTTTGGGAAATCTACCATTTGCGTATTCATAAATGACTGAAAAAATTGTACTAATTCCATATTTTTCATTTGGATTTATATGTTTGCAAATTGAAAACTCATCAGAATGATAAGACAAAATAGAATAAATATCTTTGACATCAATTGAATCTTTCAATGATAACTTGGAAAGACAATCATCCAAAATATCTAATCTATGCTTTGAATCCGTAGATAAGTCGTTACCTACTACTCTACATTTCAACTTATTACTTAAAACATGATTTGTATGGCACAAATACCTATCATCCATTTTTCGTACATCGGTTCCCGTAGAAGTAATCTCATAACTCATAACATTCTGATTTATATCACAATTCATAATGTGACTAGCAAATGCAATGGGAGAACGCACCATTTCTTTCATTGCTTCAAAAGAATTATCAGCCATCAAAGCCCTATGCAATAAAAAGTGATATGGTGCCCCCTTATAGGAAGTTTCTAATACAGAAATGTAGTTTAGTAGTGTACTCATACCTCTGTTATTTATTCCTACATTTGCAATTATTCCAGCTTCAGTAACGGATAAAAATGCTTTATTGCTTTCCTCATCTTTTTCTACTAAGATAATCATCCTGTTACTTGAGATATTCATCCAATCCCATGTCTGCGCTACAAAAGTTTTATTTTCATCAGATGAACTAATAGCAAATGTTGAACAACCTTCATGTATACAGTTGACGCCCCATAATTTATTCATTATTTCAGACCGCAAATTTAATAAAACGATATCTTCTATATTCACTCCAGCGCCTTTTGCTATTCCGGTCAATTCTTCAAAAATATTCTTATCGTATTTTCTTAAAGTAGGAATAAACCTTTTTACTTCTTCATATATTTTACTTGTTTCGATTTTTCGATATGCCATACAAAGATCTCTGCACAAATCAATGTTAATGATTATATCGTCTTTACATATAGTTCCATATTTTAACCCTCTAGAGAAATAGTCTCCTGATATTTGAACTATTTTTATTTTTTTTCCATTTATTTCCAAGCTCCACACCTCTTTCACCCTATGAATGATCTAATTATATGATTGCATTTGGTTTCTTTGTCTGGCTTACAGTAAAAAACCATCCGAATTAGTAATTTTTCTAATAAACCTTTTTGAGACAGCAAGTATTCTATCCTTGAATCAGTTGCACACATTCTGATTGGAATAGTTTCTTTGTTATTTTGACAACATACCATTTTATATAAGCCCAAAAATTCTTGATCAGAGACATTTTTATCTAAATATCCAAACACATAATCATAAGCTGCAAAATAAGTACATAAGAAGCCAAGAATTTGCCCATTTTTTCGAATAAATACTGTTTTTGATGGATCCTGTTCCAACGCGCTTAATATATCTAAAGCATAAGAAAACCCCGAATTATCATGTTCAATTTGATCCAAAAAAACCTTAAGCTCATTATTGTCAATCTGATCACCTGAAAGATAATCAGCCTGGATATTATAATCATCATTAACAGATAGACTCATTTGAATTACTTGTGAATCCATTTTAAATCCCGCTTTACTATAAAACGCCAGATTATATATCTTATCTGGTAATACCTCTAAATAAACTCTTTCGACACCTATATCCTTTATATAGTCTATAGTCTTTGATAGTAACTCTTT
>CAKSGI010000279.1 GCA_934454005.1 uncultured Eubacteriales bacterium
AGATGGTGCAACAAATGTTTCTTTAGCTGCTGAACGTAAATTAGGAGGAACTGGTAATACTAATATTACAGTTGCTAATCTTGATCCTACTGGTGAATATACTACTTTAACATTTACATTTTTCTTAAATGGATGGGATGAGTATTGTTTTGATGCTTGTAAAGGACAAACATTCAATGTGTCTCTTGCATTTACTACAGAAGCAAATACTATTGATGCTGTAGCAAAATATACTATGTAGAACCTTAAACTTAAGAAAAATATACGCAAATAAAGTTTAAAATAGGAGGTTAACCCATGCAAAAAGTTGCATTAAGAAAAATATTAATAAGTATTTTTACAATATTAGTTGTATTTATAACAACTTTTGCAACTACATATGCATGGGTTGGTATCCTTACAGCTTCATCTATTAATCAATTTCAATTAAATTTAAAAACTAATGTTCTTTCTAATTATAATCTGCTTATTTCTGCAAATGAAAATGGTGAATTTTCTGAATCTATTGGTGAAAATGGATTGTGCGATTTAAAAAGGCAAATTTTATATAACATGGGAGTGAATGTTGATTTGCTTAGTGATGAAGGTGTTAATGTTGAATTTAATAAAATACAACTTACTCCTGTATCAATAGGTAATAATAAACTATATAAAGATGATTTTTATTTAGTTAATAAAAATTCAATTGATGTTAAAGAAAAAACAAATAAAAGATTTAAATTTGATTTATTTTTAACTGTTGATTATGTTGGCGAAGAAGCTATAACAGAATCAACAAATATTGCAGTAAATTTATTTTTAGCTGAAATAGAAAACACTATTGTGGGGACTAAAAAATTAGGATCTGTTGCTAATGGTATTAAATACCCATCAGAAAATACTATTAAAACAAATTTTAATGAAATAAAATCTACAGATGCTTTTTATGTTAATTCAGCTTCAAGTGCTAGAATAGCATTATCATTATATTCACCGATTCCATTTGAAGATTCTTATTTAGAACACAATGAAATTGTTAGACCATATAAGGAAGTAATATATCAAGGTGGAACAAATAATCCTTACTATGATGAAAAAAATGACACCTATAGTTTTGGTGGTATTCTTCCGGAAGAATATAATTTAGCTTATCAAGAGTTTAAATCAATATATAATTTGAATCCATCTAGATTTTACATTCCTGAAGAAGCTTTAAATAGAGGAGATTTGGAATTGACAAATGAAAATGCCTCTTTATCAAATAGCGATTTAGGTTTTGGAATAATTAATGGTAAAAGAATGAAAATGAAAATTACAGTTGATTTTTGGTTTGAAGGTTGGGATGCTGACTGTTTTCAAATAATAAATAATAGTCCTGTATTTTTAAATTTAACCTTTGCTACTGCGCAAGATGAAAAATAAATTATTCAAGTATAGGTTTCTTTCCTATACTTGATATTTTATTAAAGTGAATAAGTTAATTATTCATTTTAATAAAATATGTAGTTTTTAAACCTATTTTGTTTATTTTTGAATTATCTTGTGTTAAAATAAATGTAAATTATTTAATTTCGTTTTTATGTGTTAAATAGAAAGGAAGTATCATATGGAAAACAATACTAAAGTAGTTGAGAAAGAGTCAAAGACTCCTAAAACACCAAAAGAAAAAACAAAGTTTATATTAACAATAGTAGGTAATATAATATTTTATTTGATTATATTATTATTATTGTTTTGGTCAATAATGAATATTAATGCTGGAAGTAGTAATGGAGGATTTCCAAATATATTTGGTAGAGGATTTTTATCAGTTCAATCTAACTCAATGACAAGAGATAAGTCATTTGGTGTAAGTGATGAGTTACAAAAAGAATACGATGATTATGCAATTGGTGAATTTGGAAAAGGTGACTTATTACATGATACAGTATTTAATGTAAATGATTTTGATAATCTTAAGGTTGGAGATGTTATTACATTTTATGATAGTGATATTAAGAGTTTAAATTCACATAGAATTGTATATTTAACAAAAGATAGTGAAGGTCATACTGAAACATTAACTGTTCAAGGTGATTATTCTGTATGGATTTATGGTAGATATTGTGGTTCTGAAAATCCACAATTAAGTAATGAATTACTTGGTAGAGGGGATGCTAAAACATTCTCTACTGGAAATGCTTCTGATATTAAAGGAGTTGTAACATCTGTTACTCAAGGTGCAGGTAATGTATTAGATAACCTACATCAAAATTGGTTATGGTATTTCGTATTACCAGTTGGATTATTATTAATATTTGAATTATTTATGGTAATAAAGAACTTTATGGAATTAAAGGGTACAAAACAAAAAGCTGCTTTAGCTGGAGATAAAGAAGCAATGCTTGCTGAAATCCAAGCTGAAAAGGAAAAAATGCGTCAAGAATTATTGGCCGAATTAAAGGCTCAACAAGCTCAAGAGGCAAAAACTGAGGATAAAGATACACCATCTTCAGACGAATAAATATAAATTAAGCCATCTCTAAATTGAGATGGTTTTTTTAACTAGAAACTGTATTTTTTTAATTATTATTTATCAGTATTTTTTTGTATTTTCCTCTAGGTGCACCTGTCTGCATATTTGATTGTTTTTTTCTATTTGCAAGAATAGGATCATTCATTAATACAAAACATTATCCTATTTCTAGTTCTTGTGAAATTTTTAGATCCAAAAGATATTCTAATTATAGTTTTAATATCCTCATTAGTTCTTTCCATAGGACCATTTGTAATTTTATGATTATTAATTGTGTTAAATGAGTTAATTATTTCATCATGCCAATTATTTAATATTCTAATAAAATCTGCATACTCTGGTATATGAGCTTCTTTAAAAATTGTAATGATTTTATTCAACTCATTTTCTGCAGTTTGAATAGTAGCAGTAGCTATAAAATTTCTATATATCATCATTAGGTTATATGCTAAATGTTAATAGTAAAATAAAAGTAATCAAAAAGGCTCATTTAGAAATAAGCAATTATGCTTATCAATAAAGAGTTAAAT
>CAKSGI010000280.1 GCA_934454005.1 uncultured Eubacteriales bacterium
ATAGTAGCATTTGCTATATAAAAGTCTGGAACTATTTCTTGTATATCTTCTAGTTGTTGTTCAAATACTTGTGTCATTTGATATTTATATTCTAAACTTTTCTCATCCCAATATTCCATATTTCCAAGTTCAATAACTATCTCACAAGCAAGATCATGTTTTGTATCATTTGCTATCTTATTAAAATAGTTATTTATTTTTCTATCATCTCTAGTTTGCTTATTATTGTATTCTAATCTTGCATCATCAAATAAATCCAAATATAATTCTTTAACATCTTTAACAATATCATTTGAACCTTTGATAGTTTTAATTAGCTCTTGATTATTATCATATTGTCTTAAATTATGATGATTAACTTTTCCTAATTGTTTAACATTTTGAATAGCATTATTATTCTTTGATGTTGTACCTGATGGAGTATTCTTTGCCTCTTGTCTTGCTTTAATAGATTTGTTTTTATCATTACCTAAATGTAGTGAATAAGATAATTCCATATTATTTACACCCCCTAAATTATGAATATTGAAAATGTCACGAAAGTGGCTTTGTCATTATTCATAACTTCCTATATATCTTGTCAGAGACAAGATATGGAAGCTAAGGTTTACCACCTTAGAAACTGTTTATACTTTATTTCGTAATAACTATATATAGTTAAAACTACATAAAGTATTGATAAAATAGAAAGCACTGCTTTTTATTTTATCTGTGTAAATTATTCAAATAACTAATATTATTTTCATAATTTATTTAAACAAACTTTTCCCACTTTCATTCAACAGAGTTCAACAAAACGTGTTCGTTTGTTATTACTTTTTTAGAAAAAGTAAGCAAAAACTCTTTATATGATAGATAACATCAAAACGAAAAGGTGATTTTGTTTTGATATTATTCCATTATTAATTTTATTTAGTTAATCAAGAATTTCACAAGCAACTATCGTTGTTCTTGACTAACTTTATCATTTCTTTTTAAAATTTCTTTTCTCATCTTTTTAGCATTTTCTATTGATTCTAATTTCTTCTTTTTAATTTCTTCGTCTAATTCATAAGTAATACAATTTGTTCTTTCTGGAATAGTATTAAATAAATCTTCTTTATTATCTATTAGACATTTTTCGTTATTACCAATATAAATAACTCCTAATTGTAGTTTATCTATTTTATCCATCTTTTTATAATCTTCAATAGGAAATATTCTTACAATATTTCTATTTTGATAATCATTAAAGAACATTACTTTATTATCATAGTAGTAGGTTGCTTCAAAATAACCAACATTATAGTATTGTCTTAAAGTAAATACTATTTCAGAAACTTTTTCTATTGGTAAGTATTCACTGAATCTTAATTTCATACCAAGATTACCAAGTATTGCATAATCTTTTTTAGCAAGGAATCCAGCATCATATAAATCATTACAAGGCTTACACATGCTTTCTCTAAAAAATACTTCACCAATTTTAACTCTATTTTTACCACATAGAGTTAGTTCAACATTATCAACATATCTCATAATTAAATCTGATTTTTCTTCTCTTGTATAATCTTTCCACATATAAGTATGTTCTTCATATTCTTTAGGATAGACTAATTGATTTATGTAATCTAAATCTCTTTTAATTAATATATCTTCTGGAGTAAATCTTAATTCATTACACATATCACAATCTCTAATTTTAAATTCTAATTCTTTAATTGTTTTATCTACAATTTCTTTTTCTATATCATATTCTTCAATAGTAAATGAACCATTGATATATGCTTTTCTAATTCTTTCGGCTTTTTGATTTTGTTCTTTTAATTCTTTAATTAGTTTTTCTTTAGGATTATTTAATTTAGTTTTAATCATAGGAAGTAGTGTTTGATTAACTACTGAATCATATTCTTGTATATCTTCAATAAAATTATCAAATTCTTTTTCAATATCAGTTTCTTTAATATTTAATTTACAATCATGACAATAATAGTAATAATAAATACTACCATTTTTCTTTCTTGTTGCTTTACCAGCAAGTATTCTATTACAATGAGGACATTTTAGTTTTTGTAAGAATAAGTAATCTTCATTTCTTTTATAATTACGAGAGTTCTTTTTCTTTTGAACTTGACATTCTTCCCATAGTTCTTTACTAATTATTGGCTCAACAACATCTTCATAGTAAGTAGGATTTTTAGTTCTTTTACCATGAATAAAGTCTCCTTTATAGATTGGATTTTCAATTATCTTTAAAATAGTAGAGTCTTTCCAATTAGTTTTACCAAATACTTTTTCTTTATTATATAAATTACTTATTGTTTGATAAGAATTACCTTGATAGTATAAATTAAATATTCTTATAACTTGATCCTTAGTTGCTTCATCTGGAATTAGTTTTTTATTTTCATGTTTATAACCGAAAGGGGCTTTATGTGGAATATGTCCTTCTTTAATTGCTCCGACCATTCCAAATTTAGTTCTTTCTGAAGTTCTTTCAATTTCATTTTGAGAAACTGATGTAAGTATTCTTGAAATCATTTTTCCGTTAGCATTAGTTGTATTAATATCATCATTAGCACAATCTAGATAAGCATCATTTTCTTCTAAGAATCTTATAATCTTTTCCCAATCAAATACGGAACGAGTAAGTCTATCAAGTTTTAATACAACAATAGTATTACATTTTTTATCTCTTATATCTTGTAATAGTTCTTCAAATCCAGGTCTAGAATTACCAGTTTTAGCCGATATACCAGCATCTTTATATACTTTGTATATTTCATAACCTTTATACTCACACATTGCTCTAAGGCGTTTTTCTTGCTCTGGTAAACTAAATCCTTCACGAGCTTGATCTTCAGTAGATACTCTTATATAAAGACCTGCAACTTTCTTTTCATTATTCATTAATCAATCACTCCTTTTTACTAAAAAAGAGGAGACAATAGTATTTAATAAAGTCTAAATACTACTGACTCCTCTAATATTTTCAATATTATAAAATTTCGATACATTGTG
>CAKSGI010000281.1 GCA_934454005.1 uncultured Eubacteriales bacterium
GGACATATATGACTAAAAAATAAAACTATAATAATAGGGTTCCACAAATCTTAGCAATTTGTAGTAACCCATTAAATTTATAAAACAATATTGTCTCATTAAACTACTATATAGTTTATGTTTCTATTATTTCTTCTTTTATATTTCATAGATTTAGACTTATTTTTAACTATATATATTCCAAGTCCACCTACCCTTCTCTGGTTTATATTAACATTAACATCTGGTAATGGAAACTTTGTTGGATCAAATTTATCGCTATTGTCGGTAATTATTACGTTTACATTATCGTCTTCTTTAAAAATCAACACTTCCATTTCTGGTATCACATTTTTATCTGAATATTTACTATGCTTTATTATGTTGCTTGTAAGCTCATCTATTATTAAAGAAACACTAACCTTCTTATTTTTATCTACAAAATTTATGTATTCATATACCTCATCTATTAATTTCTGGCACTCAAATGAAGTAGGACATAACTTTTTATAAAAAGCATTTTGCTTAATTTTTAGTACTATAATGTTGTTAAACGGCTTGTCTGTAAAATTATTAGCAATGAAGTCATTAATTTCTTGAGCTGAAAAGCTCGACTTGATTTCTGAAATGTTATTTATAAGTTTATTTTTAATTGTTACAGCTTCTCCGGAAAATGCAATTACAAAATCATTTTTTTTAGTATCCATCGTAAATGTCTTATATTTAGAATTTATGTCTATACCTAAAGGAAAAAATTCAGGGATGCCAATATCTTTTAAAATACTATCTCTACCTAAAGTTAAAGCAATATTTCCAGAAACAGAATATTCTAATATGTTATCTCTTGTATTAATAAATCCTATAATCGCATTTACAAATATACGTTTATGACCATTGTGCAGCTTGATATTCGCTTTCTCCAAAATAACACTCGGAGATTTAAATTTTATAGCTAGTGTACTTAATACATTTTTTACAAAACAATTATGCTCCGCATCACCACTAAATACATCTCCAAAAATAAACAATATTTTATTACTACCACTATAGGAATAACTATAAAACCCTTTATGCATAGACGAAGCCAATGGCATCGTTGAATATACATCTATTATCTTGAATATCGACTCTTTATTTACCATAGCTATATTCCCACTTTATTTATATTTTAATTGAACTTAAATCAAAACAATTATAATATGTACAAATATATTATATATCAAATAGATAAATATATCAATATTGTCACAAAATTTATGTGCTAAACTAAATAAGGTAACCATTTTTTATAACACTCATAATATATAATGATTTGTATTAAATAAAGCGGGTGATACTGTGGCTTTAGATACCAGAGAATTGCTAGCGAGATTAATAAAATGTGAAGCTGGCGGTGAAGGTGATGATGGTATGCGTGCCGTTGCTTCTGTTATAGTAAATAGAACAAATGTTCCCTATGGAGGATTTGCTAGAGTTAGTAACGGTGGAAATATCAGAAATATAATAGAACAAGAAGGACAATTTACTTGTTTAAAAACAAGTGTGAATGGTAGATATAATCCACAAAATATATGGAATATTGCTCCAGAAGAAGTGCACTTTGAAATAGCTGATTGGGCTCTTGAAGGAAACACATTATCAGCTGTGGGAAATTCACTTTTCTTTTTTAACCCTTATAGTGACGTGTGCCCACAATATTTTCCATACAACGGTACAGGTATTCTCTATACAAGAATTAATAACCATTGTTTTTATGCTCCTACTCAGAAATATGCAGATACTTAACTTATATTTGAATGGCAGGTGAACCGTTACGTATTTTTAATGCGTAATTACAATATGAATAACAACAATAATAATTCTAATAGCTTAGATCTAGCCGCAATATATGGAATATCACCGTATGTTGAAAGAAGATTAAATGCTCCCGTTCCATCCTTAGAAGAAATAGCTGCATATAGTGCATATGAACGTCAACAGCGGCTTAGACCCGATTTTAATCAAATACAAACTAATCAAACCGGACAGTCAAATACTACGCAAACTACGCCGCCTGCAACAAGACCTAGCACTGTTCAACCTAGTACATCAACCTCATCATCACAATTATCCTCACAGCAACAACCAACATCTTCCACTCCTATGACTCAAATATCCGAATCACAAATGGGTACCACATCAGCATCACAACCTACAATGCTATCTTCAACTATGACTTCATTGCAAAACTCCACCTCTAATGAATTAGAACCCATTATGCCATACGATCAACCCTTCCCCGTCACAGCAGAAAGCATACAATATTTAAATGGTTTTTTAAGAACCCAGTTAGGAAGATATGTCCGTCTAGAATTTTTAGTTGGTACTAGTAACTTAGAAATACGTCAAGGTATTCTATTGGCTGTTGGTGCTAACTTTATATTAATAAATGTTGAAAATTCTGATGATTTAATGGCTTGTGATTTTTACAATTTAAAATTTGTGACACTTTATTATTAACATTAATTATAATTTTAAATGAATAGGCTGTCGTTAACCTTTTTGATTTACGACAGCCGTCATCTTATTTTTTAGTATTGAATTTAAAAGGCCACCATTTTTTATTATATTTTGAATAAAATTTGGAAACGGTTCAGTTCTATATTTTCTATCTTTTGTTATATTTAAGATTATCCCCGTATCAAAATCAATTTCTATTTTGTCTGTATTATCAATATCATCTGCTGCTTCTTTACATTCTAATATTGGCAAACCAATATTAATAGCATTTCTGTAAAAAATTCTTGCAAAATTTGTTGCAATAACACATGCTATCCCTGCTGATTTTATAGCTATAGGGGCATGTTCTCTCGAAGAACCACAGCCAAAGTTTTCCTTAGCCACAATTATATCACCAACTGACACTTTATTTAAAAACTCTTTATCTAAATCTTCTAAGCAATGTAAACCCAACTCTTTATAAGAAGATATATTTAAGTATCTAGCAGGGATTATTATATCCGTATCTATAATGTCACC
>CAKSGI010000282.1 GCA_934454005.1 uncultured Eubacteriales bacterium
GTATGAGTTCCATATGTATATAAACCAAGTTTGCTTCTTAATTCAGCTTCTGTTTTTGCATTTATATTTTTGCCTGTAATTTCACCATCATTTGAGTTAAAATAAATCTTATAATCAACAATAGTATTTTCACTACCTTTTTTAGTATGCCAAATAATTATATCTACATAATCAGAGTAATCAACTAATGATATAAAAAATTCATAATTATCGGCATCAAATACATATTCATCATAGTCTGATGAAAATTCCGATTTACCAATATAAACATAGCATTTGTCGTCACAATGATATCCTTTAATAGTAACAGGCCATTTAGGCATAGCCTTAGTAGATATTGAATTATTATCAACTCCATTAATTGTTATGTTCCAATTACTAAGATTAAATAGGCTTCCAAGCATGCCACCAATTCCAACAGCAAACATTGCAAATAATACTACAAGGGTAATACCTAGTTCTGCAAGAAGTCCTAAGAATATTTTTCCAACACTTGTTCCACCTTTAGCTGAACAAATACTTTTTAATTCATTAATATCTTTTTGTTTGTTCTGAATTTTAATTTTGTCAATTTTCTTTTTAGCATAGAATAAATAAATTCTATTTACTAAGAATCCAACAGCTACATTGAATGCAAGAGTTACGATAAAATTATCTATTAAATTTAATACAACTAAATTTACTAGAAACAAAAGAATAGCATATAAAAACATTTTTCTATAAAGCATATAAAATGTTTTGAAGAAGAAGCCTGCAAAGTTAAATGTTCTGGTTGTTATTTTTTCATAATTCTTTCCAATAAAAGCTCTTAATAATTCCTCATCATCAGTAAATGTTGAGGAATTTGCTGATTGTGTAGATATAGAATTTAAATTATTATTTAATGTAGATGATGTCGGATTTGAAGTAGTATTGTTATTTAAATCATCTACTCCGTTTATAAAATTATCATTATTCATAATGTCCTCCTATTTTTTCCTATCTTTAATTATTTTATAAATTTTGTTAAAAGTATTTTTAGCTAAATTTTAGAAGAAAACTTAATATGAGCTTAATCTAACTATTTCATTACGTTTTTCTAATTTATAACAGCATTATTATTACTTACTAAAACAAATTTTGGATTATTATCTATTTCCTTACATAGTCACCATTATAATTTTGACTATCAAAAATTTTCATAGTATTATTTCCATCATATTTAAATTTTCCGATTAATTTATTTGTTTCTTTATCATATAAATTATAAACATCATCTTTATGATTTGATAATGGATTAAAATCTTCGGAAGTGTTTTTTATATATAACTCTTTAATTTCTTTATTTCCATTACAATCATTCATCTCAAAATATGCTTTATATCCAAACTCTTGTCCTACATTAAAAGATATTTTATTTTCACCATTAGGGCAAACTTTGGTTTTTTCAATATATGTTTTAAGATCATTATTACTACCAATGTCATATGTTTGAGATTTATCTTGTCCAACACCATAAATAACAAAATTATAATAATTGTGAGCTAATGATTTTTTAATTTTGTCCGGTATCTGTTCTGCAACATTATCATAGTCATATAAATAAATTATAAGCTGCTTAACACTTGACTCGTTAATAGGCATTGTAATACTGCTAATATAACCATTTCTTATTCTCAAATACATATTTATGTATGCCTTATCCTCAATAAAATTCAATCGAAATCTATTTAAAATTGTACTTAATTCCTCATCTTTTTCTAATTCTAAAGTATATACATTATTTACCTTCTTATGTTTATAAGTTTTTAGCTTTTTTAAAAGATTATTTACTAACTCGCCATATCCATTATATTTATATTGATATTCATCATCCTCATTAAATGAATATTTCAATCCATATTGATAATTATAATAGTAGTGATAGTTATCCTCTTCATTATTAAAAACAAATTTGTCGTCTTTTAAAACTTCAATACCAGCAATCATGTATTTGCCTTCTTCACAATAAGAGTCGAAATCAAGATAGCTATCAAAATAGCCGTTACGAATTGTACATCTTTTACTATACTCAATAGTACCCGCTTCTGTGTTTCTTTCAACATATATTTCTTTATCATATATTTGTTTAAACATATTAGTCGGTTCACTCATTTCTGTTATAGATAATCTAAAAGAATTCAACTTTAGAGTATTATCAATTGCCTTGTATAGCTCTTTTGTAGAGTCACTGTATATTTTTCTTGTTGATAAAAATAATATTCCGGCGATTAATACAACTATTAAACTTATAATTCCGGCTAATAACTTTTTATTATTTAATATTTTTTTCATATTTTCACCTCATTCTTTATTTATTTGCGATTTAAATTTATACTATAATTTTAAAATCAAATTAACTTCAATTTCGTAATGATTACTAACAATATTGTAATATAATAGAGTAATTATTTTCTTAAAAATGGTTATTATATTAATGTCTTTATTATGTTTATATTTTTTATTAAAGAAGTCTGTTGCAAATGCTAATACTAATAAAATTATTTTTAAATTTTTTAATACTTAAGTTTTCACCTCCATACATCAACTAATTTATATGTAATATTAGAATTCATTCTCTAATTTACATTATATAAAATGATAAAGGTAAAACATTAAAAGTGTTAACGTTGATATATTTGTTCGTGAAATTGATTTGCTTTCACGAACTTTTTAACACGATAAATAGCGATTAAATGTATCTACTGAATCTCGCTTATAATCTAGTGATGCATGAACATAAATTGATTGAGTTATTTTCCAGTCTGAGTGACCTAGTAATTCACTAATGACTTTAATATCAACATTTTGTTCACGTAATCTTGTTGCAAATGTATGTCTTAATGAATGAAAATTAAGCTCTTTAATACCAACTTTTTTTAATACGCTAGTAAAATATTTTTCTACTGCACGAGGATCTTTTGGCAACAAAACGCTATTTGTAAAAATATAACAATCAGTTTCTTTT
>CAKSGI010000283.1 GCA_934454005.1 uncultured Eubacteriales bacterium
GAGTAAGCGTTGCCACCAAGTTTTTCAAAAACCGCCTTAGCATTATCCTCTTGCCCGTGATGAGGCAATTGTATGACATTGAAAGACGTCAAGTCCTTCAGATAATCTGGTGAAGCGTCCCCACAAAGTAATACGCTGTCCCCATTATCCAAGATGCACTTTAACTGCACACTTGCAGCATTCATCACAGTTTCTTCAGCATGCCCCTCGCCGATTTTGTCATTTTCTCGGTTATCCACTGCTTTTGCAGCTACATCAGTAAATTCATCAACTGTGGGACCTACTATTACACAAGGCCCCACGCCTGTTCCTTTAAGGGCTTCTACGGAGAAATAATTGAGTTCTTCGGTTTTTTCAATAACCTTTTTGATATTATCGAACTCTGCCAGTAGAGCTTTTTTTAAACTCTCTCTATTGCGTCGGCCATCATCAACTTTGTCAATGATAGCGTCGACATGTTTCAGATATTGGTGTGTATAGACTCTAACGGTATACTTGTGCCACAAAGACAACCATTCTAGTAATTCGCATACGCCATTTGTGTGATCGCTGTCATTGTGTGAAACTACAATATGAACTGAAACTATGCTCGAGTTCTCCAGAAGGAAGGATTCTACATACTCTGCATGCTTCTTATGGCCACAATCGTATACGATCAGCGATGAATTGTCATATACCATGATGCAGTCTCCAAACCTTGTGTCTTTATCTCCGTCATAATGGCTTAATGCTCTGAGCTTCATAGAAATACTCCCTTCTCTATATGAAATAACAACTCTAATTTACAGCCTATATAAGTACTATTGACTTGAGTGGGTTATCTTTTCGGTTATCTCACTAATTAATACATGTACTGTAGTACAAGGGCACATTTCAGATGGTTTATCTGTACAATTTCGAATGTGTTCGGCTAACTTCTTCTGTGCAATACCAATGGCTTGCTGTTCGTTGCCATAGCGACACAGCTTTTGATAAATTTCTGTATCAGCTTTGTCATATTTTTGTCCGGTAACTCGTGCAAACTGTTGTGCAAATCCATTACAACAGGAAACCGAATTCTGATATGTAGGCATAGCTCCGAAATGTGTACTAAACCATATTTCTATACATGGATTAGACCAGCCAACATGGATATTTTCTTCAAGTGCAGTCGCGATAATCTTATCAAAGTCTTTTACTTGATCACGGTCAAAGACAATCCACGGTTCACCGTATTGAGGTTGTAGCGAAGCCATATTGAGGGCTTCGCTAACAAGTTCAACTGTTTTTGCTTTGCAAACTTTTATCACGAGTTTTCCCTGTAGTTCTTTTGGAATGGCGTCACGCAAACCGATCATATAGTTTTGCTCAGTTTCTTTGGTGTCTGTTACTATAAAGTAATATCCTAATTCTGGGACACGGCGTTTGGATAATTGTTCTCTAGTTTTTCGCTGTCCACTTCTATCCGGCATATTCACTCCCCCTTAAACAAATCAAAATTTTGCATTATGGGAATAGCTCCGTATTTTCCGAGGAGATAATTCTTCTCGTAATTTTCGTCTTTACGGATTTTCACACCATCTTCATCAACAAAATCCACAAGTGAATAGAGTGTTGAAATACCATTAGGGGCTTTCTCAGTGAACCACACTTCATCGCGCCGAAGAATATTACTGTTAAGCTGCCAAGAATCATGGGAAGTAAATACAAGTTGAGCATGATTTGGATTTGTTTCTTTATTTAGGAAAGTGATAACAAATGTCCTAACAAGTAATGGATGGAGTCGAGCATTTAATTCATCAACAAAAAGTACTCCTCCAGTTTCTAATACCTCCTGCAGCAAAGGATATAGTGCAAACATTTTAAGAGTACCTGCAGATTCCAGTTTTAATGGAATAGTAGCAGTCTTCTCAGAATCAATCATTTTGTGTACTGCATCAATTCTCACTCTAGAGGATTTCTTGTCATCATCACTTTCAATTGGTTCGACTTCAAATCCAATAATTGAGGGGTCAAACGATGAGAAGTATTTGATGACTCTATTCTGAACATCTTTGTTTTCCACAAAATCATCTGGGAGTTGCTCTGATAAGAAGAAATTTTCAACTGGACGGCCAAAATCAGCAAGCTCGTTGTCCATAAACCAATCTCGAATCAATTTGAGCTTTGCAATCTTTAGCTTTGAACCTAGAGATACGATTAGTGTTTCTTTTTCAAGCGCAATCTTTAAATTCTCTTGACTCTTGGGTGAAATACCAGAGAGGTCAAGCTCAGAGCCATTACGATAAAAAATACGCTTATAGTTGCCGCGAGAGGTTTTTGATTTATAGTTAAGCCATTCTTCTTTTATTCCAACACTATTAACTGTAAATCCATAGTTATATGATTTTGCTCCATTCTCTTCTGAAGAAATAAAATAGACCTCAAAAGAGGATTCAGCATCCTTACTATCCGCATCGGTGTTGGGCTTAAAAACTCGGACTTGCCCTTTTTCTTTGATTCATCTCCGCCGTAGTTGAGTGAATTGGCGACATAAGTAGCCATATATCTGAAGGCTTCTAAAACATTGGATTTACCGCTGGCATTAGCACCCAAAATAGCAGCAATCGGAAGAACTTTCTCGTTACCAATAGTAATAACATGGTTACTGTATTCAGAAATTTTTGTTGCGGTTAAATCCAATGTAGTGTCATCACGAAACGACTTGAAATTCTTGAAGTTAAATTGCAATAGCATAATTAACACGCTCCTTTACACCATTTCATTTCCTATTATACTCAACAATTCGCAAAAATCAACATGCGTATGAGTTTTTTTCTCATTTTAGTGTAAATATTTTGTGAATACAGTTTAAAACGGGTTAATTTCAAAAGCAACTTATCGGAAAACTACAGAGCGTATTCGGTGTGAGGATTGGTCAAATGGCACAGACGGCCTCGACTTTGAAGATGAGTTAGCACAAATAATTCCTGAATAAATTTAGAGGCTTAAGATTATGGAAATTTT
>CAKSGI010000284.1 GCA_934454005.1 uncultured Eubacteriales bacterium
TATATGTCCTATAAATATACTAATAATTAAAGACTGCTGATAGTGTTGCTGTGTAAATTTGAAAATTTAGATATTAGGTTTAAATTTCCTTTACATAAGTCTTTATAAATGGTATATTTATATTAAAATATATTAAATTTTATGGAGGTGTTTTATGAAAAACGTTATAAAGTCACAAATTTCACAAAATAGTTTCACAGAAAATATAACATTAAATAATAAAAAAAAGCCATATAAGCTTTTTATTATTTTAGGGATTATATTGGTAGTATTATTAGTTATAGGTTATTTTATATATGACTATTTCTCAAAAAGAGAATTAGATATCGATTCAGTACTAAATAATGAAATGTTTTACAATGGAATAATAATTTCTGATGTCGACCTTTCTGGAAAATCGTTAGATGAGGCAAAGGAGATTCTTCATGAAAAAGAAAACTCAATTAAATTGAGAAATGACATACATATATCTGTTGTTTACGATAATAAAGAGGTCATTTTAGAATCCGATGATTTTAAACTCTTATACAACACAGATGATGTTATAAATGAAGCATATAATTTGTATAGAGATGGCAATAAATATTCTAGATACAAAAAAATTAAAAACTTAGAAAATGATCCTAAATATTATGAAATAGAAGTGTCAATTGATAAAAGCGATATTAGTGGATCAATAAAAAAAGTTTCTGAAGGTCTTAATACACCAGCACAAGAGGCAAAGGTCTCTAGCTTTAATGTAAAAAGTGAGAACAAGTTTACCTATACGGAAGGCCACGATGGTTTAGAACTAGATAAATCTAAATTGAATGATGATATCTTAGAATTACTGAATAATGGTGATTTCGAGGGTACAGTGGTTGCTGAAATGCAAGTGATAAAAAATAATACATCAATTGAAGATTTAAGGGCAAGAACGGTTTTATTGGGTAAGTTTAGTACTACCTCTACAAATAGCGCAAATGCAAATCACAATATGAAATTAGCTCTTAGTTTTGTAAATGGAAAAACTGTAGAACCATCAGAGACTTTTAGTTTTAATAACAATGTAGGGGATACGAATAGTAGCAGAGATGGTTATAAAACTGCAAGTGTAATTTCTGGAGGAAGAAATGTTCAGGAATATGGTGGAGGGGTTTGTCAAGCAGCCACTACGATTTATGGTGCAGCTATAAGGGCAAATATGACTATAGTGGAAAGGCACTGTCATCAGTGGAAGTCCACATATGTAGATTACGGATTGGATGCTACAGTATATTCTCCTAATCTTGATTTTATTTTTAGGAATGACACAGAGTACCCTGTATATATAGGCTCATACATGAATGGTGCTGTTCTGACATGTGAGATTTATGGATATAAACCAGATTGGTACGATTATATTGAACCTACTTCAAAAGTGGTTAAAACTATTCCTCAACCACCAACAAAATATATTAATGATAGCAGTTTAAGTCCGGGACAACAAATCGTTTACGTAAATGGTAGAACTGGATATGTAGCTGAGGCTTCTAGAATTTACTACAAAGATTCTAGAGAAATAAAGAGGGAATCGTTACCATCATCTCATTATGATGCGATTGCAGCTGTTATAAAAGTCGGAAGCTAGTTTTGTTAATTTTTGCAAAAAGGGGTTTTGATTAAATATTTTGTTTGATTAATAATTAATGTTTGATAAATTTATATATAATGGTAGTAAAAAATAACTGCTTCAACTAAAGAGGCAGTTATTTTTATAACATTTTGCGTTTAAAGACTACTATAAAGATATCATTATTCAAAAACGAAAAAATTCTATTTTATTAGGCAAAGTTAAAGTTTAATAAAGAAAAGTTCTTTGCTTTTGTTGCAAAATTATATTTTAACTTTGCCTGTTTTTAGTAGATTTGGAACAATATAAATAAAAATCAAGCAGAATACGGTAGTTAACCGATTTCCTGCTTGATTGTGAATAATTATAGTTTTAGGTGCAAATCATAGTATTAATATCCGTTTCTTCTGAGGCTTCTCATAATAGTTGGATAGTCTTTATATGCATAATCGAGATCAACATGGCCAACTATGCCTGGGACTGAACCTTCACTGGTGTACTGCCATATGCCGCATTTTCTAGATGGTGAATCAACGCCCCAATGAGCTAACCAAAGGTCGTATTTTTTCACTAATTCTTCTGCATTTAAGAGATTGTTTAACCAATGTGGATTAGCATAAAATGCAGCATAATAACCAGCCTCTGATATTGTATCACAAAATGCTTTAACTATATTAGTTAAGGTATCCTTACCGAGTTTCTCCATCCTAGGTTCTTCAATATCAAACACAATAGGATAGTCAAATTTATGTCCTTTTATTATGCTTAGACAATATTTGGCTTCGTCACGAGCCTCTGGGGGAGTTTTAGCATAACTGTAATGATATACACCTATAGGCATGCCAACTGCTTTAGCATTTTTTACATTTTGATAGAATTTTCTATCAGTTTCATTGCCATCAATACCTGTACTCCAACCGGACCTTATCATAGCAAACTGGACTTTTCTGGAATCTTTTACAGCTTGCCAGTTTATATCTTTTTGCCAGTCCGATACATCTATTCCATGTAAAGGAGTCGATAGAGTTATATATACATCTTGTGTTTTTGTGACAATTCTACCGCATGGGCCCTCGATATCTAAAAACAAAGTGTAGTTTCCTGGTTCTGTTGGTTTCCAACTAGCATTATTAGTTGCACTAAAGTTTTTTATTACTCCCCATTTTTCCCAGTTGTACATCATCCAGACAAATTTATATCGTAATCCTGAAGTAGTACCGGAAACGTCTGCTGCTAATTTAAAGGTTGTTCCTAAACGTTGGGTATTTTCTCTATCTAAGGTTATTCCGTTGTTCCACCAAATTGGGTCTATCTTGTAATTAAGAGTTTTGGTACTTATTCTTCCAAGTGGACCTTTTACGTCTATGAACAATGTATAATTACCAGCAGGAGC
>CAKSGI010000285.1 GCA_934454005.1 uncultured Eubacteriales bacterium
TTCACCATAAGAGTCAATGAGATGTCATTTACAACGGCATCTGGTCTGTTGATGTCAGGAAGAATAATAGCTTGTGTTCTCGATTCGGTAGCAGTACGGTTTACTCCCAATGCTTCATCCACTACAGAATGATGAAGTGTTTGGTATGGTGAGAACAGCAGCTCTCTGTTCTGCAAAACATTTGCACATGCAGCTTCATCTTGCTCTATAATATATTGTACCGGTGATGTGTCATAACCTGCACGTGACAACATAGAATATACGCCAAGCCTGATTAACGCTTTACGAATCTCAGCTGGATATTTATAATATTCATCCAAACGTAAGTCCTTAACATTATGGAGGCCTGCCGCTACTTCCTTTCCATGCTCAGTCAGTCGAAGGCATTCCAAAGGTTTCGGAGGATACAGAAGTCGTGTTCGCTCGCTTACAATCCAATTACATGTTTTCATAAAAGCGATCGGCAAACGAGTAGAGTTATCCGGGAGACTAGGCTTGACCTGTAAATGATCACATAGCTCTTTGTAAGCGGTTTGATAACGATTATAAGAACCGCGTAATCTCTTCAGATAAGTAATCATCTGGTCGTATTGCTCATGATCCAAGTCATCTACCGACATCGGTCCTAAACAAAGCTCATGCTTATACATGATTCCATCTAAATCTTCAAGCGAAAAAAGTGCCGCTTTGAAGAAGCGTACTTTTTCACCATACGTCACATCCATTATTTCCTGAGGATTATTGATTCCCAGAACACACTGCTCATAAAGAGGTAACACATCATCCGCTAAAGCAGCGTGTTCACCAATATAGGTAAAAACCAATGGGTACGAACCACTATCCGCAGATGCAATCCAGCCTAATAGCCTAAAAACTTCGGCATACATTTTTGCATTCATCTTTGTAGAATTAAGGCTATCATTTTCGGTATTGCTTAATGCTAATGCGGCATCTCCAGCATAGCCATACGCTGTCATCAACTTAGTCTTTGTAATAGTAGTAGCCATATCATCAAGGTCAAAACTTGGAGCATCTTTATACTCCCTGTACAATTCCTTAAATACTTGAACTTGTGTAGTGTATTGGGTCCCTGGGTTTCTAAATCTGATCATATCAATGTTCCTCCTCCAAGAAACAGATTTTATCTTAATATTACATTTTACAGCAAAAAGGGCCATCGTTCAAGATGGCCCTTTTGCATAAACTGATTAAATTGTCAACTTCTACTATTTTAGTTCGTCAAGTCTTTTCTGAGCAATTTCGCACCATTGCTGTTCTAATTCAATTCCCAACCATTTTATATGATGTCCTTCGCTATTCAGCTTTTCACAACACACTCCCAATGTGCCAGATCCATGGAAAGGATCAAGTATCGTGCCACAGTAAAATCCCTTACTATCCTTTGGGCAAAAAGCTTTTATTAGCTCCATAATCAACGCTTCAGGCTTTTGGGTTGGATGAGACGTTCTCTCTTTCTCAAAATGCTTGCCAGCCAAAGTTGGAAAGTCCCACACATCTCCACGCATAGCTCCCTTAGGATTGGGTTGCCAGATTTTTGTTGTTCCGTCAGCTGCTTTGTACTTAACAGGGGATTTTAGCCGCTCTGTGCTCTTATACGGCATGCGAACATCGTCAACATTATATGTCCATCTCTTTTTGTCATTTGAAAACCATAAAAATGGTTCATAATGTGTCGCTGGTTCCTTTTTTGAACGAGAAAAACCATTTTCATAATGCCAAATATTCATTCGGCGATAGTATAAGCCTGCATTGTACATCGCAACTTGGACAAATCCAATGTAGTCGTGAATGCCGAACCAGATAACACTGCCATAGGGAGCAAGCAGTTTTTTTACCTTTTTCATTCGCTCAGATGTAATCTCAACAAACTCATCCAAGGGTAAACAGTCACTTTGATTGCCGAAATCTTTGTTAATGTTGTAAGGCGGATCTGTCAGTATTAAATCAAAATGAACACCCTTTTGAATAAGTTGATCAAGGAGAATATCCGAATTCCCGCAGACCACACCATAGAGGCTGTCTGTAATCATTTCTTCTCCTTCCTAAAAATCAACACATACTGGTGATGTATATTTTCTACATAGGCAAATGGGTAACCATAGGGCAGCAAACTTTTGTGGTTCTGGAGCAAGATTTTTGTTCCTTGAAGTCTCAATACACCACCACCAGGAATCGACTTCTTGTTAAGTTCATGAATCAAGTCACTATGAAAACTGATGTACTCAGATTTGTCTCTGAAATCTGAAACAACAATTGCCATATACTTTCCATATCGAAGGGTCCTTGCACACTGAAGAAATACTTGTTTTACCAAGATTTCAAGAAAATCCTCGTAATTTGCAACATTACCTAAATCTTTTTCATCTTCAGAATACTTAGTTTGAAGGTTATTTGCGACCCGATTCTTTTTCACTTTCTGATCTTGTTTATTTAGAATTCCCCAATAAGGAGGGCTTGTAACCATAAAATCCATCGACTCTGATGGAATTTTCAAAAGTTCCTCGCAGCAATCTCCATTAATGAAATGATGCTTTTTACTGCTCCCTTCACCGACTTCCGTTTCCAGTCGCTTAATAGACAATTCATACCAAACCGGAGAAAGCTCTATGCTAGTACAAATCCGACCGTTTATTTCACAGGCTTTTGCTGTAGAACCTACTCCGCCAAAAGGATCAAGAACTTCCATTCCTCGCTTAGTAAAAAAATTCACAAGATGACTAATATCCTGAAAAGAATACGGTGCTGGATGAAGTTTTTCAATCTGAGCATCCGGATGATTTGCACCAAGTCCTTTCTGATAAAAGAAACTCTTCGTCTCAGGGAGCCACTCTTTTCCAGTTAAGTCGTTTAAATTATTTCGTGAATCAACAGCACCATTTACAAGTTCCTTGTATTTATCAGTGTCCATGAATGTTTTCAATTCAGTTACGCTATAATATTTTTTTCCATCCGTATCAGT
>CAKSGI010000286.1 GCA_934454005.1 uncultured Eubacteriales bacterium
TATTGTGGCAGCAAAGAATGAGGTTACTTATGTCGGTGTAAAGAAAAAGAACACGGGATCTTCATCGGGATCTATAACTAAAGGATATTCTAGAAATAACGAAAATGGAACATTTACAGATCATACTGGAAAAACGGTAGCTTATAAATATGTACTTAGTGGTTCTGCAACAGCATATACAGCGTCAGCTGGAGCTCTAACATCAACAGGGAAGGTTGCAAAGGTTGGAATGGTGGCTGTTGATCCAAGAGTTATACCGTATGGAACAAAGGTTTTTATTACTTTAAAAAATGGTTCTGTTATAGGATATGCAACAACTGAGGATACAGGAGGAGCTATGCTAGAAGGAAAAAGACTGGTAGATATATATTACAGTACAGAATCTGAGTGCTTTCAATTTGGTGTTAAAGATGTAAATGTTTACGTTTTGTAAGGTTAGTATTTGAAATAGGTAATTACAAAAAAGGACCATAGTATAGGTCCTTTTTGTATTTGTTTTGAAAGTTGTTAGAAAAAGAATAGTGTATTGCAATTAGAAGATTGAAAATATAGCTATGAAATTTTTATGACTTAAAAATATTTAAAAATTAGTATTAGTAAAGAATTTAAGTATAGTTCTAATCGAGTTTTGTCCGGTTAGAACTTTTTTGAAAAGAAATTAGTTGAATTAAACGCTATTGATTTCTTATAAAAATCAAAAACGTTGACAGCAATATTTTTTTATGATAATATAAATAAACAGCGAAAAATAAATAAAGTAATTTTGAGGGGCAAGTTATAATGGGTAAAAGAATTTTTGTGGTATTGTTATCGTTTGTATTATTAACAGTGATGGTTAATATAAAATTAACTGTTAATGCAGAAGAAGGATATGTTTATGATGATGGAATAAAATATGTCTTTAATGATCACTGCAATGAAGTATATGTTGCTAGTAATCAATCAGTTAGTATAAGAGGGAATATTACAATTCCCAAATCGATTTCTATTTTTGAGAGGACATGCAATGTAGCAGGAATTTGTAACTATGCATTTTGGGGATGCGAAGGCTTGGTATCAGTAGAAATTCCTAATACTGTAAAAAGTATAGGGGAAGGTGCATTTTCTGGTTGCAAAAACTTAAAATCAGTAAAAATGTTTAGAAATATGATCCGCATTGAAAAATTAGCATTCTTGAATTGTGAAAGTTTAACTTCAATTAGAATTCCTGATAGTGTAAATTATTTAGGTGAGGCTGCATTTGCTTATTGCAGGGATTTGACGTCAGTGAAAATTTCTAAAAATATAACGAATATTAATGCTGATACATTTAATTGTTGTACAAGCTTAGATAAAATAGAAATTCCAAACGATGTAAAAAGGATTGGAAGTAATGCCTTTAAAGAGTGCATAAAAGTGAAATCAATAACAATTCCTGATGGTGTAACGAATATAGAACATGATGCGTTTAGAAGTTGTAGTGCTTTAACTTCGATAAGGATTCCAGAGGGTGTAACAAGTATTGAATATTGTACATTTTGTGAGTGTACAAACTTAACTGATGTAGTAATTTCTTCTAATGTAAGAAAAATTGGTGCAAGAGCATTTGCTGTTTCAGGTGTAACTTCATTAAAAATTCCAGAAGGCGTAACAAATATCGAAGAATATGTGTTTTATGAGTGTGAGAACTTGTCCAATGTAGAAATTCCAAATGGTGTGAAGAAAATTGGACGTAAAGCTTTTAGTGGTTGCAGATCTTTAGAATCTATAAAAATTCCTAAAACTGTAGAACAAATTGAACGCAGAGCTTTTAAAAATTGTGAAAGATTGGCCTCTATAGAAATTCCAAATGGAGTAGAAAGTATAGAAAAACATACATTTTATGGATGTACAAGTTTGGCTGAAGTAGTAATTCCAAATAGTATTAAAACCATAGATGCAGGAGCATTTGCTTATACAGGGCTAAGTACGATGAAAATTCCTAGTGGGTTAAAGAGTATAGGGTGTGAGGCATTTGAAAATTGTAGAAAATTAATTTCGTTAAGTATTCCTGAGGGAGTAGAAAGGATTGATAATAAAGCATTTTTTGGTTGCACAAATTTAAGTGAAGCGATAATACCAAATAGTGTTAAATTTATAGGGATAGAAGCTTTTGCTTATACGAGTTTAAGTACGGTAAGAATTCCTAGTGGATTAAAAATTGTAGAATGCGGAACGTTTAAAAATTGTGGTAGTTTGGTTTCATTAAGTATTCCTGAGGGGGTAGAAAGGATTAATGATGCAGCATTTTTTGGTTGCATAAGTTTAGCAGAGACGACAATACCGAATAGTGTTAACTTTATAGGTGAGGGAACTTTTGCTTATACAAGTATAAGTTCAGTGACAATTCCTGTTGGAGTAGAAAGAATTAGTCCATTTTCGTTTTACGGCTGTAAAAATTTGATTAGAGCAATAATTCCGGATACTGTAAAAATTATTGAGGGAAAGGCGTTTGCCTACACAGGGTTAACAGAAGTAAAACTTTCAATTGAGGGAATGAGTATTTGGGGTGATGCATTTGAAGGATGTAACATAAATTGTGGTCGAGATTCTTCAGGGCACCAAGTGATGAGAGATTTACATAGAGGTAGTACAAATTTGCCGACGCTATGCTATGAAGCTGGAGAACCAGCAGCAAAGAAACAAAGACATTTGATATAATAAACAGTTTTGGTTATATGCAGTGTATTTAAAAAACATTTATATAATGTGAATTAATTTATGTTGGGTGTTAATGTGGGATAAAAAATGTTATACAGCTTCAATTCAATTTTAATTTTTTATTTCCACTCATATTTTTAAAGTAGGAGTAGAAAATTGAGATGAGGCAAACAAATATTTTTATAAAAAATTAAAGAAACATATGTATTGTAAATCTACAGTTTCAGCGTGTGCTCGAGGAACATGGCATTTGTCACAAGCTGATTCGTCCTTTCACACCAAGGCACAACGGAAAAG
>CAKSGI010000287.1 GCA_934454005.1 uncultured Eubacteriales bacterium
CATTTAATCCATCTATTGAAAATATAGGAATATAATTATTATTATATTTAAAATAATGAGAAGACTTTAATCCATTATATTTTATATTATCAGGAATATTATATGAAATATTGGAATATTGTAGAATATTATAAATAGCAGAATAGTCAGCAAAAATTATATACTTATTATGAATTAAATCCTTACTTTTTAAATAATTGAATATGCTCAAATTTTCGGTCTTAGATTTTTTTTCTAAAAGTTTTGAGTATTTTTCTTCTTCTCCTCGTATAAATGCATCAGCAAATCCTTCCTCAAAATTTGTCCATATAATAGTTCTATCGTTAGGCATTCTAGATAAAAAATAGGTCTTATCCACTATGTTATTTAATCTAATATAATTTGCTCCTTTTTTTCTTTTTTTAACCTTAATAATATTATTGGTACTATTTAAGATTTCATATAATTTTGCATTTTTATAATAATTCTCTACGAATTTACTTTTAAATAAGTTGATTTTATCTACATTAATAGGTGTACTTCTAATATATTTCTTTTCTTCATCATTAACATCTGAAACTAATTTATTAATTTTATCAACTAGAATTTTATTATTCATTTTTTCAAATTCCTTGATTAATGTATCTGAATGTGTACTCAAAGGATAACTTAATGGTAATTTAATTCTATTACTATCCCTTCTATTTAGTAACAAGCAATATAAGTGTTGCAAATATGACGATGTATTAACATTCCACATACCATCTGATTCATCTAAATCATGATGGTCTAATAAATCCCAAGAATAAGTTTTATCATTATAATCTTTATCAATAGTATCTAATAAAATGTTTGTAAGTTCTTCAATATCATAATTCTTATAAACATTTAATATATTTGATACATCTTTATTTTTTTCTTCCCAATTAATCACTACATAGGATAAAGTTGCAAAAAAATTACAATTGTAGTTAACTAATATTTCTTTATATATTTTCGTCATCTTTACATTAGACTCATTTTCATTATATTGTATTTGTTCTAATTTTTCATTTATTTCATCTATAAATTTAAATGTTTTTCGTAAGTATTGGAAAAAGTATTGGTCATTTTCTTTGCTAAGCTCGAACAAAACAGCGCTAATCGTTTTATTACACACTAACAATACATTTTTACAAAATTCCATATTATCCAAATTTATATCATATTCTACTATTCCTATAAATTCAAATAATTCTAATTTTATTTTTCTATAAACATCTTTATTTTCAGTTAATTTCATAGATTGAAAATTAAAATAATTGTATAAACTATGCAAATATTGAATAGACAATAATTCATTATTTGTATATGAATAAAGTATCATACTATATAAAAAACTAATCAATTCATTCATCAAATAACCGTTATTTTGTTTTAGAATAACTTGTGTATAGTCTCTAATATCTTCCCTTATCAATTTTAATATTTCATATGCTCTTGGTTCATATATAGAATGAGTTTGACCATATGCAACATCATATGAATAATCCCCAATATTAGTTCTAATCCCCTTTATATAATCTTTATATATATCAAGATATTTGTTTAAACTATTTGACAATAAAGTAGAAGACGAATCATTAATTGCTTTAATACAATCATTTTGTAAATATTCATAATTTGCTTTTATATAAAAATGATTATTAGTTTCAGATGTTATATATATTTTATCAGTTAGTAAATTAACAATGTTTTGTGCCTCTTTTGTATATTTATAATCGTAATATATTGTTATACAACTTCTATCTTTTTGAATAGTAGCTCCTATATCAAGTAATCCAATAACAATATTAGGTTTTATATCTTCCTTTTTATCTATATTGTTATTCAAATCATTTTTTTCAATATAATCTTTATTAATAATTTTTAATTTCTTTACGATTTTATCAATAATTTTGTAATTGTACTGTTCTATTTTTCTTAAATCATGAATAGGATAAATATTTATTTTCTTATAATTATAGGTACTAATATAATCATATCTTTCAACCTTTATCCCAAATTTTAGATATTGATTTATAATATTTGAATTATCAAAGTGCTTTATTTGATCTTGTAAATCATCATTAACAATTTCAAATCTAGTTTTACCAATTTTCTCTTTTTCATATCTTAAATCAGATAGTAGTTTAAATGACTTATAATACATAAAAAGTATAAAAGCAATTGAAATAACACCAGTAAATATAAAATAATATTGTTCATTTAAAATGGTCAATATAGCTAAATTGATGCAAAAATAAATTACAAATGGAAACATCATAGTATTTTTTAAATATGTTTCAACTACAATATAATCTAACTTATTGTTTATCTTTTCTATTAACATTATAGCCAATGGTAATACTAAACCCAATATACAAGAATAAATTGTTAGGTAATCTATATTAGCAAAGAAATTAAAATGTATATTTAATAGATTTGGCAACTTATTTCTTGCTAGTTCAAACATTGCAGCAAATAAAATATTAATAATCGAAATATAAAGTATATTTTTTATTTCTATTTTATATATATTTCTAGAAATCATTCCAATTTTATTTTTGATTTTAATTCTAAAATTATAAATTATGAATATTAAAAATAATATAGCTGCTAATAATATAATTTCAATATAATGGATTGTTATAAAATAAATAATCTCACCTAATACACTTTTAATATTTTCCACTGAATTTTTCAAACTACCCACCTCACATAAATATTTTACCAAAATTTGACAAAATTCTCGAGACATAAAGCTAAATTTGTGTTAAACTATTACTAGTGATTGATATTTATGTATCAATTCGTATATTGGAAAAAAGTTGTAGATACCTACGACATTGGCTCCATAAGATAAAATCGTCGCACCAATGTGACGTTAATGATTAAATCAACTAGAAATAGTTGATTTTTTTGTGCGTTATTGCAAAGAAAGGTGTGATGTGATATGATTAAAATAATTAAGAA
>CAKSGI010000288.1 GCA_934454005.1 uncultured Eubacteriales bacterium
CCGACCCACATATTTCACCTAATTTGTATCTATTATTAACCTCACATGCAAGATTATCCCAAAACACTTTTTGAGCCTTTTCAATTTGATCTCCTATCCATATTATTAGCCTTGATGAACTACAGGCATTTTGATCCGTGTAGTATGTATCATTATAAAAATCTTTCGCTAAAATCTTAAAATCTGATCCCAGGTAATCATCTGCATTTATGACCGCAAATGAATATCGATCGGCAAAGCCTAACTCAATACACCTAGGTTGAATGGGGATCTGCCGTATCATACTAATAGTGTTGTCTCCACCCCAAATCATTCTGATATCGCAGATGCCAGATAACCATTGTGTCACAGACTCATCATGGTCATACCTTAAGACACATATATACGGCTTCAATTGTGTACATTTTTCTGTTAAGACACGTTTGATTATTTCGCAAATAATATCAACCTGTCTAAAGTTCTTCCTTGATACACGCACAACAGATATATTCCCTGAAATTATTGCATAAGTCATAGATATAGCAAATTGCACTGGTATATTGGACGGCGCAATCTGAAATGCTATACCTCTACCAATTCTATGTGTCTCAGAAACATATTTTGTATATACCTTTTCAATAGCTGCCCCTCTAATCCAAAAAGCATATGCCATTATATCACCAAATTGTTTAGCTTGTTTATCATGTAACAATTCATCCGATAATATCGCTAGAAATTCACGCACTTTATCTGAAAATATTGGCAGCACAGGTATATGTTCCATCTGCATTAGAATATCCTTACTTCCAACAAGAAATGTAACATTATCAAATTCCTGCTGCATATGTATCACTGCACCCCCTTATCTCCGCATTTTTAACCCGTCCCAATATTTTAATGTATTTGCCTTTTCTTCCACAAGGGCAATCGTCTTCTCCAAGAATAATCCCTTCATCCTCTGTCAAGATAGAATGTCCTGGATAAGATCGAGGAAGGGTGGACAATACTTGAATATATCCTTTCTCCCCATAATAGCAAGGAGAAAAATCAGAATATCTTCTAACAATAACATCCGAATATATGCTGGCATGTAAATTGCCACACTCACATTCCGCATAAATACAGCCTGTCTGCTCAGCCATTCCGTAATGATCAACATAATGACTGATTCCACATAGTTCTTTGCCTACTTTTTTAAATTCATCATTTGAAATTGCTGCACTGGTTAATTTTTTCCATCCACCAGCTGTTAGGAGATAGCCATTCGATAAATCTATATCTATTTTTCTTTTCTTAATCTCCTGAAACAAATGCTGCCATACCATAAATGTAAATCCAAAAATTAAAAACTTTTCGCCCCCATATTGATTCGCAAACTCATACAAAATATGTTCATCCAACTGCATATCACCATCAAGAGCAAAAAACATCTTTTTAGTGGCAAAATCAAGGCCCATTACTGTTGCGCCTCTTGTTGTAAATAACTTTCTATCCTTAATAATTGCCTTCGAATCAATTACTAGCATTGGCAATCTCTTATTACCAACAAAATCTCCCAATAAACGCAACAACACCTTTTGCTGAAGCACCGCTGTTTCCTTATCCAAATATATCTTCGATTGCTTTTGTCCGCTTGTACCTGACGACATCATTGTCTTAAATATCTTGTCATCAGGAATGCTTTTCATTGTTAATTCCTTAAAAACTCGTATCGGCACAAAAGGTACTTTATCTAAAGATGTTACCCTCTGTGAATCATATCCTATTGCTTCCAAAAAGCATTCATACTCTCTGCACCTATGACGATGCCAATCTGTAAGTTCTTTCATCTCTTTAAGCAAAAGAGCTTCTTTGTCTTCCTTAGCAAGGCAATATGGAGAAAGCCTATGAAAATCTTCTATCATCTATCAAAACCTCTTTATTCAATATTGTCTTGAAAAATCATCTCATCCTTCAGTATATCACACTTTAACTTTTTACCAATGATTTCATAATATCGGCTTACTGATAATCCATCTCCAGGACGTTTAACGTCTATATCACTTTCCATTAACAAATGACCTTTATTTAAATCATGAGCAGCGACTATACTTCTACGCATCTTATTTCTTTGGTTAATCTCATTCTCCGTCAACGTACGTTCATATTTCCCCAAAGAAAATGCAACACTCCTACAACTTTTTACCAATTCCTTCATTTCTTCTGGTTCTGTCGCCATTTGATTATCCCATCCTATCATCCTATTATCTAATGTAAAATGTTTTTCAATCAACACAGCGCCAAGAGCAACGGCCGCACAAGCCACCTCATAACCTATAGTATGATCAGAATATCCAACTTCATGTTCTTTAAATTTATCCTTGAGCATAACCATATTGTTTAGATTTACATCAGCAGGTGCAACCGGATACAAAGAAACACAATGTAATATACATATGAATCTATTACCTTCTTCTTCAATCGCTTTAACCGCAGCTTCAATTTCATCTATAGTTGCCATTCCTGTAGACAGGACAATCGGCACCATCTTGCGCGCCACATATCTGAGATAAGGAAGATTATTGATATCCATAGATGCAATCTTAACAAACGGAGCCCTACATTGATCTACAAGGAAGTCCACTTCCTCTTTGGAATATGGCGTCGAAGAAAAATCTATATCAATTTTTCTGCAATAATCTGCCAACTCCTTTAGCGATTCTGAAGATAAGGCAAACCCCTTAACCATTCTTTTGGAAATTGGATTCTGATCATAATAAGTTTTACAATACAGAGATTCCGGCGTCCATGATTGGAATTTTACTGCATCACAACCACATTCCTTAGCTACATCTACCATCCTTTTTGCAATTTACACCTTGCCTCTGTGACTAGAATTCAATTCAGCAACAATATATGGCTTAGCACTATCTAAATACATATTTTTCACCTCTGAGGTAATACCAATTCAAGCATTATCCCCCCCCCTTTTTTTCTTCCACCATCAACTACAAT
>CAKSGI010000289.1 GCA_934454005.1 uncultured Eubacteriales bacterium
GTATACTTATATCAATTAGTAGTTTATTGCACCTATAATTTAGACATTAAAGGTTATCCGACTTCAATTTTTGTGGTTCCATTGACATTAATACTCGCACACCTGTATAGTGATTGCGAATTTTTTATTCAAATAATATCTTTTTTATATTAAGCATGCTACTATTCCAATTACGCCAGTCATCGCTAAACCTAAACTTGGCATTATAATACCTGGTAAATCTTGAAATTTATTAGGATTAATCTTTCTAAATAATACACCAATAATTAAGAATACTATTGAATTTAATAAAGCCATCCATTTAGGAACACCCAAAGAACCATTTAATACTGCAATCATTATACATATATCCGTACTCATAAGCACAATATAAGACAAAAAGAATGGTGGATATATTGCTTTGTAAAATCCTTCTAGTGTGTTATCTGCAATGTTGTAGTTATCTTTACCATTATTAGTAATTCCTTTATAAATAACTGCTTGGATGCATAACATTGAATGAACGAATAATCCTCCTATACAGCCAATAAAGCCTGTTATTAAAATCAAGTTAGATAGTAATAAATTGTTTTTTCTAATCATATCAGCTATAGCATAGAATCCAAATCCCACTAGAATTATTCCAAACATTGCACATATTATAGATAGACCGAATCTCCATTCAGACATTTTACCCCAATTACTATCAATATTTTTCGATGTTCCTAGTTTTTCGTTTCCTTTGCCTTTTAAATCGAATAATAGATCACCTGTACAACAAAGTAATCCTCCAGCCAACCCCATAATACTAAAAATTAAATTCATATTCGCTTACCTACTTTCTATAAAAATGAAAATCACAACAATCTTTTACTTCTGCTAGATTTTAGTACTCCACCTAACATATCAACTGACATAGTATCCAATACACATATATTTTATCAATTCCTAATGATTTAGCTTTTTGACATTTGTTTTCAGCAATTTAAATATTACAATTATGATGTCTTTCTCCTGAAAATTCTGTCATAGTTTTATTAGTGGCATACCAAATTAATTTTTCACAATAAGTATATTTCATAAAGTTCTTCATTTCAGCAAATTGTATCATATGTCACATCTACATATAATTATACCAGATTTCTAACAAAAAGTTTTTAGTTTTATTCATTTAATTATTATAAATATAGTTTAAACACAGTATAATTAATACATCAAATACAAATGAGCTTGTCTAAATGGTGTACTTAGCCCATTCAGCAACTTCTACATTGATGAATTTGTTCGAACTATTTAGTTTAAACTTAATATATATAATCAATCGAAAGATTGGTTTTTATTTTATTTAACATTATGATATAATACGACTATATTATAAAAATTTATTTCTAGATTGGAGTGTAAAAATATGAACACGCTAGAGGTTGTATTTGGTGATTCTTGTTATCTCACTATTAAAAATAGCAAGCTTAATAATAATGATACTTTAATGTTTAATGTTTTATTTAACATTGGCGATTTATCTAATGTAGAAAATTTTAAAACAAAAATACCTAAACAACTATGTTTCGAAAATAAAAATACTAGTTTTAAATATGCTTATGATACAATTATAAATAATATAAAAAAAGGAAATAAAATAAGAGTATGGACTAGTAAAAAAAACATTTATTCATATTTAATCATGTTATATATTTGTAGCATTATAAATGAATACAATTACAAATTATATGTACTATACAGCGATGATTATGATAAAGATTGTCCTTCTCCTAGTGCAATGAACGAAAATGAACTAGAAGAATTAACTAGATTAGAACACAGATTAACTAATAAAGAAATTAATGAAAATGCTAATGCCTGGAAAAAATTGGTTTATGAGAATTCAGATTTAAGAGTAATTGATCAAGGTTCTGTAAAATCTGTTGAGCTGGATTATTATGACCATTATATTTTAGATACTTTACAATCATTAGGAAAAGTAGAAATGTCTGAATTAATAGCAACACTTATGAAAGATGTATATTTGATTGATATAATGTATGTTTATTTAATAGAAAGATTAATAAAGCAGCAAAAAATAAAAATCACACTAAATAGTGGTACTAGATATTTAAAAAATTTTATAGAAATAAATAACTAGAAATTACAATTTGCACAAAGAATTTGCAGAACCAATTTATATTAATAAAAGCTGTAAATGTCCACACCATTCGCTCCAAATTGATTGATACTCGGAAGTTAACTTCTGAGAGTAATAAATACTAACTATTTTAAGTTAGTATTTTTGTCATGTAAAGGAGCTAAATTTTATGTTAAATATAGAAACAAACAAATTATAATAAGTGATAAACTAAAAAGAAAAAATGATATGATTGGAAGATTTATTGATACTACTCCAGTTATAAATAATTGTTGCATTAAAAGTATAACAGGCACTAATGTTGCTTATGTTATGTCACATATCATTCCTATTAAGAATAATAAATACCTTTAAAATAAAACAATATTTAAAGATTTAGAGTACTATATAAAAAATTTTTTAATCATTTAACTAAATAGTTAAATAAAAGGCATGGCAGAATTCTCCCATATTTTTAACTCATTTTTACAAGTGCAAAAGGTGAATTGATGACGTTATAATTCTCTTATTTATACAGGCTAGTAGTTTATTGCCATCTATTGTTTAAATAAGTAAGTGTTGTTCAACTTCAAGCCATATGATAGTTCTATTTAAACTACATAGTTTGAATTTTCTATTCTATATGCTTAAAATTTGCTATAATGAATGTATAAATGAAAAATATAAAAATGTTAGGAAGTGTTATATAATGATTGAATACGAAGAATTATTTAAAAATTTTTCTAAATTGGGATTAGATGAAAAGAGAAATAAGTACAATGAAGAAATAATTAAAATTGCATTGTTACTTAAATCATTTTTAAATGAAAGAAATCTTGAATTAATTGATATGCCATATAATTATAAAAG
>CAKSGI010000290.1 GCA_934454005.1 uncultured Eubacteriales bacterium
CCATAACACAATAGTGCCTATAAATAAAGCTAAAATAACAACAGAAATCCACAATAAAATAGACCTTGCATACGCCTTTCTATTTTCGTTTGAGTTTTTTCTAAAGGCCCAAACAAATAGTAATACTATATTTACAATAGGTATTAATAGAATTACTTGTGTCCAAAAAAACGTTGAAGTTTTAAATGGCCTGTTATATTTATTTATAACTTTTATTCCTGCCGGGAGTACTGCATGATCGAAACTATTATTAATCACATAAGGATCATCGTACTTAATAATCTCAGGTGATTTTTTTATTTCTGCTGTATCGTATTTATTTTCGTTACTTTTTTCTTTTTGTTTCCATTCACCATAAGAAATGTTGTTATCAAAATTGTTTATCTCGGAATTATTTGCTTTCATTTTACTCGGGTTAGCATTTTCATTCTTTATATCTAAATTACAGTTATTACCACAATACCCACAAAATACACTATCATCAGGTATAATCTTATTACAGTTATCACAAATCATTTAACCATTCCCCTTATAATTAGTCTTATATAGACATTATATAGGTTAATGCACTTAAATTCAAGATTTAAGATTACTCCTGCATTTTTTTCTTCATTTCACCTAATATCGCCTTTTCTCTTCTCGAAACCTGAACTTGAGTCATAGATAGAACATTTGCAACTTGTGTTTGAGTATATTCTTTAAAAAAACGCAAAATTATAATTGCTCTATCTTTAGCAGAAAGTTCATTTATGATTTGCTTTAATGCCAAGCGTTCCGAAATTTTTTCATCATGAGATTCAACAGCTATATCTATTTGGTTATCCGACTCATCGTTACTAGATGTTAATGATAAAGGTGTCATACCTGCACTTATTGCTTCAGCAGCTTTTGTAGTTTCTACTCCTAATACATTAGCAAGTTCACTAATTGTCGGATCTCTACCATTTTCTGCTCTAAATTTATCACATACTCTATTAGCCTTTAATGATAACTCCTTAAGACTTCTTCCAACTTTTACTGTTCCTCCATCTCTAAATAATCTTTTCATTTCCCCTAATATTACTGGAACAGCGTAAGTAGAAAATTTAAATCCTCTGTTTTCATCAAATCCGTTTATAGCTTTTACCAGTGCAAGGCACCCAGATTGATACAAATCGTCATATTCTATTCCTCTGCCTTTAAATCTTTTAGCGCATGCATGTACAAGTCCCAAGTTTTCACTTACTAATTGTTCTTTAATATCCATTTTATTTGTTTCTTTCTATATTAGTACCAATTCTTTTAATAATGCTTTTCTCCAATACCACAGTAGTCCCTCTTCCTGGTTTAGAGCTTACTTTAACTTTGTCCATAAAACTTTGCATAACAGCAAAACCTAGCCCTGCTCTTTCGCCCCCTGCTGTAGTATACATAGGTTCCATAGATTTTTCAATGTCCTCTATTCCACATCCTTTATCTCTAATTTTTATAACTACTTTTCCATTTTCAAATATCTTTGCATTTATGTAAACAGTTGATATACAGTCTTTATACCCATGAACAATACAATTTGTTACCGCTTCTGAAACAGCAGTTTTTATATCTGCCAGCTCATCAATTGTAGGGTCTAACTGAGATACAAAGGCTGATATTGTTATTCTAGCAAAACTTTCATTAGAAGATCTACTAAGAAAATTAAGATTCATTTCGTTAATTGGTTTCATTATTATCATTCCTTTTCTGTTTATAATATTACTATATTACTCCTAAAGCACCTAAGCCAGATAACTTCATTACTCTAGATATATTTGCTGGAACATTTATAACTTTTAATGTTCCTCCTATTAAGCTTATCATCTTATATCTTCCTATAACAAGTCCTATTCCAGAACTATCCATAAACTTAACACCTCCAAAATCTAGTTCTAGAGTTGATGGATTAACTCTACTCGCTTCCATATCTATCTTTTCTCTAATATCCTTAGCAGTATGATGATCTATTTCACCATCTATAAGGGCCGTCATAGTTCTTCCTTTTGTTTTAATCTCTACTCCCATAATCTTCCTCCTATATTATTATCGACAAATTAACAAAAAATATGCAAGGCTAAAGGCTTGTCTTTCGGTCTTGCATAAAAATCCGAAAAACAATTTATAATTGATATCCTTTTATAAATTATATCGGATTTAATTTAATTATTTAGTAGAAATTTGCACATGTTTTTTATCTATTAATGTAACTCTTTAATATTTTGTATCAAAATAGGTCGAATTTCTGACGCCAAATATAAAGATCCACATACAATTAATACTTTTTCATTTGATAATTTGTTTAATGAATAATCTACAGCCTCCTTTTTATCATTTATTATTTTTACATCATCACAATACTTATCAGCCACTTTTTTTAAATCTTGCTCTGGCAAGGACCTATCCGTTCTAGGAGATGTAATTATAATTTCCGAAAATAATGGAGCTAAATTTTTTAATGAATTTTCTACATCTTTATCCTTTAACATACCAATTATTCCAATAAGTTTTTTCCCTGTTAAATTCTTTATTAATATACTTACTAGAGACTTTATTCCATCAGGATTATGGCTTCCATCAACAATAATTAATGGATTTTTAGAAATAATCTCAAATCTTGCTGGGTAAACAACTTTTTTCAACCCTTCCTTTAAGTTGTCACTTGTAATTTTAAATTCATTTCTTTTTAATACTTTTATAATTTCTAATACTACTGACAAATTTTTTATCTGGTATTCACCAACTAGCGGTAATTCTATCATTTTATCATTATAAATAAGCTTATTACCATCTATATCTGATTCTAACAATTTTATTTCTGATAAATCAGGAATAATAATTTCATTATCTTTTTCCTTAGCAACTTTTAGTATTACATCTAATGCTTCTTTTTTTTGTTCCGGATAAATTATCGTAACAGAATTTTGTTTTATAATGCCGCATTTTTGGTATGCA
>CAKSGI010000291.1 GCA_934454005.1 uncultured Eubacteriales bacterium
AAACAAGTCCCTGTGCAATTTCTGATAATGATGAAGACGTAAAAAAGCCCACACTTCTTTTATATAATGTAGATTCTTTTAATGCTTTTACATATAATTCTTTAGCAACATTATCTCTAGGTATTCTATATTCTTTCTTAACATCAATATCTTTTAAACTCATTTTCTCACCTTTCTATAAAGTTTCTAATGCCTCTATTAATCTATCAATATCTTCAGTAGTATTAAAATAATTAAAACTAATTCTAACTGTACCATAATGTTCTTTTGAATCTATAAAATCATGTACAAGTGGAGAACAATGATATCCTGTTCTAACGCAGATATCAAATTCTTCATCTAGAATTACACCTACTTCATCCGCTGTATAGCCTTTAACATTTATTGATATAATTCCTGTACAATTTTTCGTATTTTCTGGTAAATAAGTTATAATTTTCTTATTATCTTTTATTTTATCACAAAAATATGAAAAAAGCATCTTTTCCTTTTCTTTAATGTTGTTTTTCCTAAGCCATTTTATACTTTCATGTAATCCATAGATAGCAACAGCATTTTTACTTCCTGCTTCATATTTTATAGGTAATTCATCTGGCATATTCATATTTAAACTATCCGAGCCTGTTCCTCCAAATAAGAATTTTTTTAAATTAGTACTATTACAATCAATAAAGCCTGCTATTCCAAAGCTTGAATATAAAGACTTATGCCCCGCAAAAACAATAAAATCTACATTTTCAGCTGTTATATTTTTGTCTACTCCAAAAGATTGTGAGCCATCTAGTATATTTGTTGATTTATATTTTTTACGTAATTCAAATATTTCTTTGTATGGTAATTCATATCCAGTAACATTACTTTTTGCTGAGCAAAAAATGCATCTGGGTTTTTTTAGTATAAAAACATCTTCTATATTTTCAGAAATTTCCCAAGTTTCTTTATCAAACGGAATCATTTCAATATTTATGTTATATCTTTTTTTAATTTCTTCCAAAGGTCTTAAAATTGAATTGTGTTCAAATGGAGTAATATATACATTGTCTCCTTCTTTCCATTCTAAGCCAAAAATGATTATATTTAGGGATTCTGTTGCAGAAGTAGAAAACACTACTTTGTTTTTATTTACTCCCACAAGTTCTCCTATTTCCTCTCTTGTTTCATCTATTATTTTAGATGTTTCTTTTGCCTTCTTATAACTCCCTCTACCAGAATTAAATGCATATTCTCGATTAGCTTTATCTAATGCTAAATATACTTCTTCTGGTTTCGGAAATGTTGTAGCTGCATTATCTAAATAAATCATTCTTTTTTCTCCTTTTATTTACATATATTTTTTTATTAATTGTAACAAAATCTTTATTTTTTCACTTTCACTTATTGAATCTCCATACTCTTCTAATGAATCTTCAATATTATTTTTCAATGTACTTCCCAACGCTGTAATTTCTTGTGACTTTATATATTTTTTTATTTCTTTATTTCCTTCTGAAATAACTACCATCTCTTGTTCATTTTTGTTTATGTTTCTTATGCTTTTAATCTCTTCGATTATTTGTTCAAATTGTAACATAAATTCTTCATACGTATTCTCTTGCCAATCTTCTATGTATGACCCCACTATTATAAATGCTATATTTTGCATAATTTCATGTTCATTATAAGTATCTAAATCTTTAACATATTCTAATAGTCTTTTAATTTCTAGTTTAACCACTGTATTTTTAGCATATTCATCAATATTTCTATACCAGTTACTCAATAACTTATTTAAATTTGTTTTTGAATTATGTTCAAAGTATTCTTTGAAATCATGTATTAGATACTCAGTATAGTTTTCAAGATAATTATCATATGTTTCTTTTAATTTTTTTAAATTAGTTATAATATCATTATAACTGTCCATATTCAGTAAATCTTGCAACCTTCGAAATAAAAATTCGTTATTATTTATATCTGTTTTCATTAGCTCATTTTTTATTTCTATATATGATTTGTTGAATATTATATCATTTGTTGCTGATATTTCCCTAGTAATTCTAGGTAATGACAAAGCCCATCTTCTCATTGCTGTAACTAAAATTTTCACATTATTTCTATAATTGTCTGTTGGTATACAGCCATATATATTTAGCATTTTCTTTACAAATTTATCTTTTTCAGTAGTTCCATTTTCTACATATAAAAAATATTTTTCCGGTTCTTCTATAATTTTTGAAATATTATTTGCTTCTATCTCTACTTCTTTATTTTGATAATATAGAATAATATTTTCACTATATTCTTCAATTGCCATAGCCAACAATAAAGGTATTACGCCTTTTCTAATACCGTAAGGTTTACCAGTTAATTTAGTACATAAATGTTCGAAATTTCTTTTTTCTAATTTTTCAGATTTTTTAATAAAATCTTTAATTATATGTATGATTCTATCTATATCCGCTCTTTTTCTTTTTTCTACAACCGCTTTATATATTGTGGCTTCTGCACTTGTTGGGCTCTTAATTAAATTCATATCATTATTAAGTATAGTATCAATTACAATTCCCCTTGCTTTATATATAGGTGAAGATATGTCATTTTTATTTATCATTTCATTATTTATAATCGGAGCCTCACAATACAATTCTTCACAAGTTTTTGACACTACACCACTTAAATTATTTGTTTTTAGTTGTTCTTTTCCCTTAAATATATATTCTATATTGTTTTTTTCAAATTTCTTTTCTATTTCACTTTGTATTAATTCAACATTTTCTTCTTCTATCAAATTTAACTCGGCATAAACTTCATCATCATTGTTTTGAGTTCTTTTAATATATTCAATTGCTTCGCATTCTTTTAAAGCTTGAACAAGTTCTAATGAAATAGGTTCTTTAGGTATTCTTACAATTACTTCTTTATCATCAATTGTAGAAATTTTATCTATAGTCTTTTCTATATTTTTACTATTTCT
>CAKSGI010000292.1 GCA_934454005.1 uncultured Eubacteriales bacterium
AAAGATTTTGACTTGATGGATAACTTGCCATCAGTAATTGAAAAAACAGGTATTAAAATTGTAAGATTGGAAGCTTTTAATAATGCAAAAACTAAATAGATATATGCTAGGACATTATTACCTTTCTTATAATGAACATAAATTTAATATCCTTAGTTATAATGATTCATTTATTACTGCTGAGCAGTTAAATTTATTATTTATGCCAACTCCTAATGGCTTTAATTATGATATTGAATATAAGCTAAATAATAATGAATTAACATTAAATAGTATTTCTTGTGATTTAAGAAATAAATCTAGTATAAATTCCATTTTACCTGTTAATGGAGTTTATTCAAATTTAAATATAAAGATAAATAATGTTGAATTGATTATTAGTGATGAAAGATTAAATAAAACTGGAATGTTTCCAAATTATTTTGAGTATAATGAGATTTATTATCTTAAAGTTAAAAATGGAAAAATAGCTTTTATAAATTTATCAAATGATTTAAAGGAATTAAAGAATTATAATTTTGATTCATACTTAAATAATCCTACAATTTTAGAAGAATTGTTTAATGATAAATTAAAAACACTTCAAAATTTTGAAGTATTAAGCAAAATCATTAATTTTGATGATTTTTATGATTATAAAATGGAGTAGAGAAATGCGTTTTATACAAAAAGATGATATCAAGTTGCCTATGATAGGTATTGGTACTTATATGATAGGTAATGATGAAGATGAAGTAAATAATGAGTTGAATGTTTTAGAATATGGTTTAAAAAACTATGGAATGAATTTAATTGATACAGCTGAAATGTATGGTGATGGGAAAAGTGAAGAATTAATTTCAAAATTTTTAAAGAACCACAATAGAAATGAAATTTATATAATAGATAAGATTTTACCAGAAAATGCTGAAAAAGGATTATATTTAGAATCATGTAAAAAGTCATTAAATAGACTTGGAGTTGATTATATTGACTTATATTTATTGCATTGGCGAAGTAATGTTAATTTACAAGATATGGTTAATAATATGGAAAATTTAGTATCGTTAGGATTAATTAAAAGATGGGGCGTTTCTAATTTTGATGTTGCTGATATGGAAGATTTATTTAAATGCCAAAATGGTAATCATTGTTTTTTAAATCAATGCCTTTATAATTTATCCTCTCGTGGTGTTGAATATGATTTAATTCCATGGTGTAAAAAGCATAATGTCATTTTTATGGCATACTCACCATTAGCTCATGATAGTGTATATAAAAAGGTATTAAACAATTCAAAGGAATTAAATGACCTTATAAAAAATAATTACAAATGCTTAGAAAATCTACTTTTAAAATTTGTTGTTAGAAACAATGATATTATTACAGCATTTAAAACTTCAAGTGTTTCACATTTAAAAGATAATTTAAATGAAGTGTTTAAACCATTTAATAAAGATGAATTAGCTATAATTGAGAATTGTTTTCCTGCACCTAAAGATAAGGTCGCTTTGGAAAAGATATAATGGAGGTTAGATATTAATATGGATGTTTTTATAAGTTATAGAAGAACAGCTGCAGTTTGGGCAGAAAGTATAAGAGATAGGTTAACAGAAAGAAATGTAGATGCTTTTTTAGATACGCATGAAATTAAAAACGATGATTTCTTTGAAATGATTGATTGGAATATTGATGAATCACCTAACTTTTTATTAATTCTTTCTTCTGATTCATTTAGAGAACAAAAGGATCAAGTTGATTATTATAGATGGGAAATAGAACAAGCTATTAAAAAAGGTAAAAATCTAATTGTAATCAAGGTTGATGATTTTGATGAAGGAATGGTTGATTGGTCTAAGGAAAATGAATATATTTCAAGATTAAAAACATTCAATAATAATAAATATTCCACTGATACTCAAAAACATGATATTGAAAATATTATTAGTTTGATGAAGGATGATAATGGTTATCAATGGAGATATGTTCCTCAAGATAATTCTAATTGGTATGCAACTCATAAAATTACTGAAAAAGATGTTTTATGGATGAGAAAGAATTTTGAAGTATGTAAAAGAATGGATAATAATTTATTTAAAATTATGTATGATTCTGATGAGTGGATTGATTCATTTGAGGATAGAGAGAAGCTAAATTATTTTACATTAGATTTATATGACAAAAATGCCATATTAGATAAGATTAAAAGTTCTAAAGAAAGTGACAAATATATTCCTATAGAGGCTTATGGGTTTTGTCATGATATTGAAAATTTAGAAGGTAAAAATACTCTTTTAGATTGTGATGAATTATTTGGGAAAAATCATTTTATTGATTGTTGTAAGGAATCAAATTATGAAGAAGGATTAAAGAAAATTCTTGAATTAAATAATATTCAATATTTTGATATTATAGAATGTACATTAGTTTTAAAAGATTGCCAAAATCCTAATAAGGTATTATCTTTGCTTCAATCTTTTTTAAATCCAAAGGGTGGATTTATATTCATTAGAGAACTTGATGATGACTTAATTGCTTTTTATCCTGATGATAATGGCTATATGTCTGAAATGAAAAAAATGTTACGTAAGGACCCTGCAGCTGGTAATAGATTTTTAGGTAAAGAAATATATACTCGTTTGCAAGAAAGTGGAGCTAAGGAAGTTTATATTAGTGATGAAGTAGTCTCAACTGCAAATTGTATTAATGCTGAGGAGCGTATTGATATTTGTAATGCATATTTTTCATATTTGGAGCCTGAATTTTTAGCATTAACTCATGATAATCCTAGAAATATTAGATATAAGAAATGTTATGAGTTCATTCGTGATAATTATGAATCTGTTTTAAATTTGTTTAGGACAAGTAATTTCTATTTTAGAGCTGGATATATTTGTGGATATGGCTTTTACAAGCAACGTCGTAGAAGATAAATATATAATAAATGGATTGAATGGTATAGTT
>CAKSGI010000293.1 GCA_934454005.1 uncultured Eubacteriales bacterium
GTGTAGAATGTATGTTAATTTTCCATTCATATTTTGCGAGTTATGACTATGAACTATTCTGGTATTTATGCCATATTTTTTTGCAAGTTTTAGAGGCAATATATCACTTAAAGAACATAGATTACACCATATAGCTACATATTTATGATGATTGTATTTGAAGAACCTGTTTAATTCAATAAAATTTTTAAAGAAGTTTGTTCTTCTCCCCGTTACAATTTCAAAATCACCGCCATCATCAATGATTTCATCAGAAAATGCAGGATATTTATCATATACTAAAAAGTCAAATTGAATTTTATTCTTATCAATATTTCTATAGTAATTCATTATGAAATTCTCTACTCCCCCATAAAAAGGAGACATTCCATAAACTAAAACTCTAGGAATATTATCTGACATAATCACACCCCATTATTTTTTGATGTTTAACTAAATAAAATTCCTGCAACCGTTTTGCTACACTCTGTATCTCAAACCCAGCATCAATTATTTGTTGAGTTGTATCTTTACGCTCATAGCCAGACTTATATCTTAGAATTTCATTAGCCCAGAATTCAGCAGACTTTTCTAAAGCTATAAACTCCAACAAATCTGTGACTTTAGCCTCTTCTGGAACAACCTTGTCCGAGGTAAAACATTTAAGCCCTGTTGCCTGTGCTTCTATAAGAACTATTCCCAACCCTTCAAATCTAGATGGTAACACAAAGACATCCATAGTTTGCATCAAATCGGATATGTCAGAACGCACACCTAAAAATTTGACAGCTTCATCTAATCCCAAATCTGAAACCTTCATTTTTATTTTTTCTTCATCTGCTCCTGCACCAATTAATACTAGTACAGCATCCTTATCTTTATCGTACACCTTTTTAAAAATATCGATTAAGAATTCGTGGTTTTTCTGGAAGTGGAATCTACCAATATGTCCTACAACAAACTTGTTATCTATTCCTAGTTCTTTTCTTTTCTCAATTCTTATCTCTCTTGAAAATTTAAATTTTGAAGTGTCTATTGCATTGTTCACAACAGCACCTTCTTTACATTTTAAACCAAACATAAATTCAAATGCCTCGCTTGAACAAGCAAACAGATCTGTTGCGTTACCTTTTATCATTTTCTTAAGTAACATCCTAATAGGATATTTACTATCCATCTCAAAATTATTGTTATGGCTATGAGCTATTCTAACCGGAACATGTGCATTTTTTGCAATTTTTAAAGGAATACAAGAGAGAGCATCAATATGCGAGTGAACTATGCTATATTCAGTATGTTCCTTAAAAAACTTAGTCATCTCACTAATATAACCCTTAATATTTTTGAGACTTATATTGGGTAAACGATATATTTTTCCACCCATTTTTAGAACTTCATCATCGTAATCACCTTTTTTACTTCGATGGACTAGAAAATCAAACTGAACAACATTTCTATCTATATTTCTGTAAAAGTTCATAAGCATTGTTTCTAGTCCGCCCCTATTCATAGCGGTAACTACGTGTAAAATCCGTATAGGAACCTTATTCGCACTATCTAAATTTGTCATAAATTTTCTCCATACTTTCGATCGCCCTTTCAAGCGAAAAATTCTCTACATCAATAAGATTCTGTTGTCCTATTTTGATACGTTTATTTTCGTCACCATATAAATCAATTATAGCATTTTCAAATTGCTTCTCATTATTAATTTCATATAGATACCCGTTAACATCGTTATTTACAACATCGACTTGTCCACGAATGCCTGCACAAACAATAGGCAACCCCGAAGCCATTCCTTCTATCACGTTAATCGGCAGACCTTCTCTGACACTTGCAGAAACCACGATATCCGATACATTGAGCAGATTATTTATATCCTTACGATATCCCAAAAAATTAACAATATTGCCCAAACCTAGCTTGTTTGACATTTCGGTCATTTTTTCGGACATAGCACCATCCCCAGCAAAGATAACTTTCAAATTTGGTATCATATTTTTTAATTGCTCTAAGCATCTTAAAATAAATCTGTGATTTTTATTCTCAGTAAGCTCTGCAACATAAATCAATATAAAGTCATCTTCATTAAATCCGTATTGTTTTCTTAAGTTTACCTCTTCTTCTCCTGAGACAGGTCTAAATCTATTTAAATCAACACCAACACCATTTATTTTCTCTACATTCGTAGATCTAAACTTAGCTTTTGCACGCTCAAAATCCTCTTGATTAATTGTAATGATACAATCAGTGTACTTTGACAAGTATTTCTCAACCGGATAATAAAACAACCAATTAACCAAAGGAGCTCCTTTGTAAAAATGAAAACCATGAGCAGTATATAAAACCCTCGTACCTTTTTTACGAGCGTCTTTAGCAGCCAACCTCGTGACAACACTCCCCATTGGAGTGTGACAATGTATGATATCATAATTTTCTTTATCAATTATATCTTTTAACTGTCTATATGCCTTTATATTACATTTTGAATATGGAGATCTGTCGAAACAAATATCAAAATGCTTATCGCAGTCTAAAACCTCTTCTTCTCCATCGGAAGCATAGTGTACTTCATAACCTTGTTTTTTAAACCAGCGCATAAATGGTCTGTTGAACTTGGCAAAGTTTGCTCTATGAGAAACAAACAATACTTTTTTCGACAATTTATTTCTTCCCTTCTAACCTAAAAAGAATAGTTTAAACAACTAGACTGTGTAGATTTATCATAGCAAGGTCAAAGCCTAATTTTGTTTAGCTTAGACACAATCGTTTAAACATCAAAATAAATGTATATATATTGACATTTAGTAACTAACCAGTAAATTATACATAAATATCCTTGTTTTGTCAATAATCTTACAAATATGCTATTTAATTCTGTGTAGGTTTACAATACATATGTTACAGTAGAATAAAAAAAGTGCGGGAACTTCATTTCTGTGTTAAAGTTAATTTAC
>CAKSGI010000294.1 GCA_934454005.1 uncultured Eubacteriales bacterium
AATCCATACATGATGAGTATAGTTTTTCTAAATCATCGTGTGTGGATTTTGCTTTTTCTAAATTTAAGACACTTTCGTCTATAAGTTCACGTTTTAGTTTGTAATCAAAACTGATACGATATTTTTTAAATTCTTCAGAACTGGTATTTAAAAACCTTTTAGAATGAACAACTTGAATATTTTCTAATTCATTTATGTTGTGATAACTATTAGATACTGCAAATGAGATATTAAGTTCCGGTATAATAATTGATTCTAGTTTAGTTTTGGGTTTTGTTGGACAATAACAACTGAATAAATCAAATCCGGAGTTTGCAGCATTTTCTTTTATGATTGATAAAATTATATTTCCGACTATTCCGTACTCATCATCTATTATTATCGTTTTATCAGACAAAATATTTAATGTTTCTTCAAAAAATATAATGCCTTTAGGAGTTATGCCACTTATAAATCTTATGTTTTCTTTGCCTGGTTTGGAAGAGAATTTTTTAAAATACTTTTGAGAAAGTTTATTAGAGTAATTAATTATTTTGTCTTTGTCATAATAACTGTATATTAAATCGCAAATATCATTGTCTATTTGTTCATACGCAGATAGATATTTTTTTGATTTTTTATGAAATGATGAATTTTTTTTACTTAGTTTTATAATGTCGTTATTTAAATTTTTGAGTTTACTTTTATCCCAACAGTCGCACAAATTTATAATAGTATCAGAGACGCCAGGAAATACAGGATCCAATGTGTGAGGTGACGTTCCATCTGCAATACTGACTTTTAATTCTGGAAATATTACGGCATCAAGTGATGATGGATCAGAAGAACAGTATATAAGTTCTGTTTTCACATTTTTTAAATTAGCCTCTTTTGCAAGACGTTTCATCAATGTAGATTTACCAGTTCCTGGCCCACCTTTTATTATGTAGGCAAACCAACCTTCTTCAGGATAATATAGGTTATCAAATCTAGATACGAAACCATTTGGTGTATTTGCACCTAAAAAAAATTTTGGAGATTGAGTGTAGTTTGTAGCAGTCATTAATAAAAACTCCTTTTATAAAAAACTCTTTAATATGTTTATATTTTATGAAAAATAGTATATTATTGCTACAAATTAGTTTTAGAGTATAATTATTAACATATTTTATGAATAATATTTAATATTAATAATTAATAACATTAGTTGTAGATTAAATAAACTATATAAATTAGTAGTGGAGATTGGCTGTTTGAATAAGATATAAAAATATGGTCAATTATAGTTTATGTAAATAAATTTGGAGGTGTAAGTAATGATTAAAAGAGTTAAAGACTTAATGAATAGCAATATTGTTGCTGTTTTGCCAAGTGACACAACGGTAGAAGCAGCGAAACTTATGAAGGAACACAATATAGGTGCTATTCCTGTGGTATCTGCAGGAGAAGTTAAAGGAATCGTTACAGATAGAGATATAGTGTTAAGATGTGTGGCTGATGAAAGAAAGGCAGACAAAGTTAAAGTATCAGAAATAATGTCTAAGGATATAGCCTATATTACTCCAGACCATAGTGTTAGGGATGCGATTGAGATGATGTCAGCGGAGCAGGTTAGAAGGTTACCTGTGATAAGTGGTGGATATATTGATGGTATTATAAGTTTAGCTGACATTGCAAGGCAAAACAAAGGAATGGAAGTAGCAGAGGCCATATCAGAAATAAGCGAACCAGATATAGGCCCATCTAATGCCGTACGTACACACTGAGTTATATTTTGTTTGATTTATATATTATATTTTTTACTATACCATTTTTTTCTATATCTATTATCCCGTAAGTTCCATTTATCCCGGTAAGACTGCCGGGATTCATTATATGTAGATTTTCCTCGTAAGTTTCAAATGGAATATGCGTATGGCCAAATAATAGAATATTAGCATTTTTTTCTCTTGCTGCCATACATACACTATTTATATCAAATTTAACGTTATATATGTGTCCATGAGTTATAAAAAATTTTGTGTTTTCTAATGTAAAATCTTTGTATAAAGGGAGATCAGAGTTAAAATCACAGTTACCTTTTACTTGAATAAATATTTTTTGGGGAAATTTATATTTTACAATTTCTACATCGTCTACTATGTCACCTAAATGTATAACTATTTCAGCTTTTGGCTGTTCTTTTATTGCTTTTTCAAGAGAGTTTGTGTCTCTATGGGTGTCTGAAGTTATTAATAATCTCATATGTACAATATTCCTCCTATTTTAATATAATGTATTATAAGGTATAAAAATATTATAGATTAATCGTTGGTGTAATATATTTATTTCCATAATCATAATTATATATCAGGTGGTGATAATTATGTCAATAAATGATAATAAAGATTTAAACGATCTTATAAAAACAGCCTCAAATAGTTTTGGTAAGGATCCTGAAAAGATAAAAGCAGAGGCCGAAAAAAATGGGTTATCCAAATTATTAAACAATTTAACTCCTGAACAAACAAAGAAAATACAAAGTTTGTTATCAGATAAAGAGGCAACATCAAAATTATTGTCTACCCCTCAGGCGCAGCAGCTGTTAAAAAAATTCACAAAGGGAGATAAAAATGGATGATATAGCCGATAAAATTGGCGAGTTTTTAAAAGATCCAAATGCACTTGAACAAATTATGGGTCTTGGTAATATGCTTGGGATTGACCTTGATTCAGAAGAAAAATCCTCTAAAAATGATGCGTCGAATAAGGCCGACAATCCTGGAATTACTGATGATATGATGGGTACAATATTAAAACTCATGCCAATTTTAGCGTCTATGAACCAAGAAGATGAGAAAACAAGATTACTTCGTGCATTGAAACCGTTTTTGAAAGAGGAAAGAAGAAAAAAACTTGATGAAGCTATTAAGGCTATGCAGTTGCTAAAGCTATTGCCTCTCTTAAAAAGTCA